>JBFLWO010000104.1:0-6818 GCA_040757755.1 Actinomycetota bacterium | reverse complement strand
CTCGGCGCCATCGGCGCCGGGTCGGTCGCGGCGGCGCGCGCCGACGGGCTCGACCTCGCCCCCCTCCCCGGGGTGGCCGCCGTCACCGGCCTGTTCCTCGCGATGCACCTCGTGCTGCGCCGGTGGGCGCCGCTCTCCGACCCGTACGTGCTGCCGGTCGTGGCGGCGCTCAGCGCCGTCGGCCTCGTGGAGCTCGACCGCATCGACCCGTCCCTCGCCCGCGACCAGGTGATCTGGGTCGCCGCCGGCGCCGCCGTCTTCATCGCGACGATCGTGCTGCTGCGCGACCACCGCGTGCTGGAGCGCTACCGGTACCTCGTCGGCCTCGGCGGCGTGCTGCTCCTCCTCATCACCATGGTGTTCGGCACCACGATCAACGGGTCGAAGCTGTGGATCGAGGTGGGCGGCGGCCAGACCGTGCAGCCCGGCGAGCTCGCGAAGGTGATGATCGTCGTGTTCATGGCGGGCTACCTGCGCGACAAGCGCGAGGTGCTCGCCATCCCCACCACCCGCCGCCTCGGGATGCGGCTCCCCGCGATGCGCCACCTCGCCCCCGTGCTCGTCGTGTGGGGCGCCGCCCTCGTCGCCGTCGTCGTCCTCAACGACTTCGGCACCGCGCTCCTGTTCTACGGGGCGTTCCTCGCGATGATCTACCTCGCCACCGCCCGCGCCTCCTACGCGGCCGTCGGGATGGCGCTGTTCGTCGCCGGGTCCGTGCTCGTGTGGGCCGTCGTGCCGCGCATCGGCGACCGCGTCGACGCGTGGCTCGACCCGTTCGCCGACGCGCAGGGACGCGGCTTCCAGCTCGTGCAGTCCCTGTACGCCCTCGCGGACGGCGGCATCGTCGGCCCCGGCTTCGGGAAGGGCTTCCTGGTGCGCGACGACGGCAGCACCGTCGTGCCGGAGCTGCAGACCGACTTCATCTTCACCGCCGTCGGCTCCGAGCTCGGCTACATCGGCGCCGTCGGCGTGCTCGTCCTCTTCCTCCTACTCGTGCAGCGCGGCTTCCGCATCGCGATCGGCGCGACCGACGGCTTCTCGAAGCTCCTCGCCGGGGGCCTCACCACGGTCCTGGCCCTGCAGGCGTTCCTCATCGTGGCGGGCGTCATCCGCCTGGTGCCGCTCACCGGCGTGACCCTGCCGTTCATGAGCTACGGCGGGTCCAGCACCGTCGTGAACTTCGGCCTCGCCGCCCTGCTCCTCGTCATCTCCCACCGCTCCCGCGCGCACACCCTGGCCGCCGCGCGCGCCGCCGAGGACGGCGACGCGTGAACCGCTCCCTCCGCCGCCTCTACGCCGGGTCCGCCGTCGCGTTCGGCCTGCTGATCCTGATGCTCGGGTACTGGCAGGTGGTGCGGGCCTCCGCCCTGAACGACCGCCCCGGCAACGAGTACGCGGCGCAGCGGGAGCGGCTCGTCGACCGCGGCCGCATCATCAGCGCCGACGGCGTCGTCCTCGCGCGCAGCGCCCGGTCACGCGTGCAGGGGCAGACCGTGTTCACCCGCGTCTACCCGCACGGCACCCTCGCCCCCCACGTCGTGGGGTACGCGTCGACACGGGTCGGCAGCACGGGCCTGGAGAGCGTGTACAACCGCTACCTGGCGGGAAGCTACGGCACCGAGCCGCTGCTCCAGCGGCTCAACCTGAAGGAGAAGCGCGGCGCGGACGTGCGCATCACCCTCGACACGCGCGTGCAGCGCGCCGCCCAGGAGGCCCTCGGCACGAACCGCGGCGCCGTCGTCGCCATCGACCCGCGCACCGGCGCGGTGCGGGCGATGGTGTCGCAGCCGGGATTCGACCTCGGCGACGTGGCCGGCCGGCGCACCTTCGACCGGATCACCGCGAGCGACGGCTCCCCGCTGCTGAACCGCGCCACCTCCGGCCGGTACCCTCCCGGGTCGACGTTCAAGGTCGTCACCGCGACGTCGGCTCTCGACAGCAACCTCTTCACCCCCCAGTCCCGGTTCGTGGACACCGGCACGTTCCGCACGGCCGGCCCCCCGATCCGCAACTTCGGGGGCGCGAGATTCGGACCCCACACCCTCACCACGGCCCTGACCAAGTCGATCAACACCACGTTCGCGAGCATCGGCACGTCCCTCGGCGAGGAGCGGCTCGGCGCGACCATGACCCGCTTCGGCTTCGGAGATCGCCCCGCGATCGACCTGCCGCAGCGCGAGGTGCTGCCGTCCGGGCGCGTCGGCCGCGGCGGCCGGACGCTGCCGAACGCCGAGGACGGCATCGACGTGGCACGCATCGCGATCGGCCAGGAGCGGCTCGCCGTGAGCCCCCTGCAGATGGCGATGGTCGCGTCGACGATCGCGTCCGGCGGCGTGGTGCGCGCCCCGTTCCTCATGCGGCGCGTCACCGACCGCGGCGGCGAGACGGTGCGCGAGCAGGGCGCCCGCGAGCTCGGCCGGGTCGCCTCCCCCGAGGTGATGGCGGACCTCACCGCGATGATGCGGCGCGTGGTGGAGGAGGGCACCGGCACCGCCGCCGCCCTGTCGTCCAGCGGCGTCGCCGTCGCCGGCAAGACCGGCACCGCCGAGACCGGCGTCGAGGGGCGCAACGCCGCCTGGTTCATCGGGTTCGCCCCCGCCGAGCGGCCCGTCGTCGCCGTCGCCGTCGTCGTGGAGGGCACCCCCGGCACCGGCGGCGTCGTCGCCGCCCCCGTCGCCGCGCGCGTCATGCGCGCCGCCGTCGACGCGGAGCGCCCGTGAGCACGGTGCGTCCCGGCGCGGTCATCGGCGACCGCTACGAGCTGGGCGGCGTGCTCGGGTCCGGCGGCATGGCGGAGGTGTTCCGCGCCCACGACCGCGTGCTGGACCGCGCCGTGGCGGTGAAGGTGCTGTCGGAGCGCTACGCCGCCGACCCCGCGTTCGTGGAGCGGTTCCGGCGGGAGGCGTCCAGCGCCGCCGGCCTGAACCACCCGAACATCGTGTCCGTCTACGACCGCGGCGAGACGGACGGCAGCTACTACATCGTGATGGAGCTCCTCCCCGGCCCCGACCTGAAGCGAGTCATCCGGGAGCACGGCCCGCTCTCCCCCGTCGAGGCGATCGACTACGCCCGGGAGATCCTCGCCGCCCTCGCCGCCGCCCACCGCCGCGACGTCATCCACCGCGACATCAAGCCGCAGAACGTGATGCTCGCCGGCGACGGCCACCTGAAGGTGACGGACTTCGGCATCGCCCGCGCCGGCGACGAGAGCGCCATGACCGAGGCGGGGTCGGTGATCGGCACCGCCCAGTACCTGTCCCCCGAGCAGGCCCGCGGCGAGGAGGTGACGGCGGCGAGCGACTGCTACGCCGTCGGCATCGTCCTGTACGAGATGCTCACGGGGCGCGTGCCGTTCGACGCCGAGAAGCCCGTCGCGGTCGCGATGAAGCAGATCAACGACCCGCCGGTGCCGCCGCGCACCCTGCGGCCCGACCTTCCCGACTCCCTGAACCGCATCGTGATGCGGGCCCTGGAGAAGCGGCCCGCACAGCGGTTCCGCACCGCCGAGGAGTTCGCCGGCGCGCTCCTCGAGGCGCGCCACGCCCTGACCGGCGACCAGAGCACCCAGGTGATGGCGGCGCCGGCCGAGGCGACCCGCACAATGCCGACGATGGCCACCGCCCCGCTCGCCGCGCGCCGCCCGCCCCCGCCGCCGCCCGCGCCGCGCCGCCGCCGCGGGTGGGTGCCGTGGCTCGTCGTGCTCCTCGTCGCGCTCGCCGCCGCCGGCGGAGCCGCCGCGTTCCTGCTGCGCGACACCGGACCGGACCGGGTGACGGTGCCGGACGTGACGGGCTTCCCCGTCACCGCGGCGCAGCGGCAGCTCACGGACGCCGGGTTCACCACCTCGGTGCAGCGGCGCGCCCACCCCACCGCCCCGGTCGACACGGTCATCCGCACGAACCCCGCGAACGGCGACCAGGCCGACGAGGGCTCCAACATCGTGCTGGTCGTGAGCTCCGGCCCGGCGCTCGTCGCCGTGCCCGACGTGACGACCAAGACGGAGGAGGACGCGCGGCTCGCCCTGACCCGGGAGGAGTTCGACGTCGACGTGGAGGAGGAGGCGAGCGACACGGTGGAGGAGGGCCACGTGATCCGGCAGGAGCCCGCCGGCGGCGCGCAGGCGGCGCCGGGGGCGACGGTCACGATCACGGTCAGCACCGGCCCGGAGCAGGTGGAGGTGCCGAACGTCCAGCTGAAGGACGTGGTGACCGCCGTCTCCGAGATCGAGCAGGCCGGGTTGAAGGCGACCACCGTGACGAAGCCGTCCACCAGCCGCGAGCCCGGCATCGTGATCGGGCAGAACCCGCCGGCGGGCAGCAAGGCGGACCCGGGCGCCACCGTGGTGCTCACCGTCAGCGAGGCCCCCGCCGAGGTGGAGGTGCCGTCGCTGATCGGCCTCGACGTCAACGAGGCGGCCCGCCAGCTGAGGGCCGCCGGCTTCACCCCCATCACCAGCGCGATCGACCCGCCGAACGGCGAGGCCGCGGGCGTCGTGCTCGACCAGACCCCCGCCGCGCACAGCCTCGCGGCGCCCGGGACCACGGTGAACGTGATCTACTCGACCGGCGTGACCGACGGGGGGGCGGGCACGGTGCCCGCCCCGGAGCCATGACCGGCCGGCGGCGGGTCCTCCTCCTCATGGGGGGCCGCTCCAGCGAGCACGAGGTGTCGCTGTCGTCCGCCCGCGGGGTGCGCGCCGCCCTCGACCCCGAGCGCAACGACGCCCTCGTCGTGCTGATCTCGACGCGCGGCGACTGGACCCTGGACGGCGAGCCGGTGGCGCTCGCCCCCGGCGAGGACGGGCGCGCCGTGCTCGTGTCGCTCGCCGGCGGCCCGCCGCGCCCCGTGGACGTCGTGTTCCCCGTGCTGCACGGCCCGTTCGGGGAGGACGGCACCGTGCAGGGCCTGTGCGAGATCGCGGGGGTGCCGTACGTCGGCTCGGGGGTCGCCGCGTCGGCCGTCGCGATGGACAAGGCGATGTTCAAGGCCGTGATGCGCGACGCGGGGCTGCCGGTGGCGGAGGAGGCCGTCGTCACGGCGGCGGAGTGGCGGCGCGACCCGCAGGGGGTCGCGGCCCGGGTCGCCGCCCGCCCCGGCTTCCCCGCGTTCTGCAAGCCGGCCCGCCTCGGCTCCAGCGTCGGCATCAGCCCCGTCCCCGACGCGGCATCGCTCGCCGCCGCCCTCGACCTGGCGTTCGCGCACGACGCGAAGGTGCTGGTGGAGCGGCGGGTGCGGGGCCGCGAGGTGGAGGTGGGGGTGCTCGGCAACGGCGTCGACGTGGTGGCGTCCCCGGTCGGGGAGATCACCTACGACGCCGACTGGTACGACTACGACACGAAGTACCTGCCGGACCGGATGCGCCTCGTGGTGCCCGCCGACGTCCCGCCCGCCGTGGCGGAGCAGGCGCGCGACCTGGCGGTGCGGGCCTTCGTCGCCGCGGGGTGCGCGGGGATGGCGCGCGTCGACTTCTTCCTCGAGGGGGACCGGCTCCTCGTGTCGGAGCTGAACACGATCCCCGGCTTCACGCCCACCAGCGTGTACGCGAGCCTGTTCGCGGCGGACGGCATCGGCTACGCGGAGGTGGTGAACCGCCTGGTCGACCTGGCGGTCGCCGAGGACGCGGAGCGCTCCGCGTATCGCCACTGACCGTCCCGTGCGCGTCGGCGTCGTCGCCGACACCCACGTGGGGGAGTTCCTCGACGCCCTCCCCGCGTCGGTGGCGCGGGCCCTGGAGGGGTGCGACCTCATCCTCCACGCCGGGGACCTGTCGGTGCCGCGGGTGCTGGACGAGCTGGGGGCGGTCGCGCCGGTGGTGGCGGTGCGCGGCGACCACGACCGGCTCGGCGGCCTCGACCTGCCGCGCAGCGCGGTGGTCACGGTGGCGGGGAGGCGGATCGGCCTGACGCACGGGCGGCGCCTGTTCGCCATCGACGCCGCCGTGATCGCCGCGCACGTCGCCGCCGGTCGCCGCATCCGCTGGCGGGCGGGGCTCCACCCCGCGCTTCTGCGCCGCGTCGGCCCCGTGGACTGCCTGGTGTACGGGCACTGGCACGAGCCGGTCGTCGCGGAGGTCGCCGGGACGCTCGTGTTCAGCCCGGGGGCGGTGTGCCCGTGGGGCAGCATGGAGGGGGGCCGGCCGCCGCGGCGCGGCGCCGCCGGGGTGGCGGACCGTGCGGTGCGCCGCTACCGGATGCAGCTCGGCCGGGACGCGATGCGCCCCAGCGTGGGGATCCTGGAGGTGTCCCCGGAGGGGATCACGCCCCGGGTGGTGCCCCTGGACCCTGCGTGAGGAGCCCCCGCAGCAGGGCGCGCACCGTGGCGAGCACCCGGTCGCGTGCGATGCCGCGCTCGGCGCGCAGGTCCCGCAGCATCACGGGGTCGACCAGGGCGAGGATCGCGTCGGGCAGGTAGTCGAGGTCCTGCGGGGGGATCTCCCCGGCGCGGGCGGCGTCGGCGAGGAGCCCGGCGACGACCTGCCGCTGCCACAGGTAGGCGGGGTGGCGGCGGTGCTCCCCGGGCGGGGCGTCCTGCGTGAGGCACAGAAGGTCGGTGTGGGCCTCCCCGAACGCGACGGCGCGCTCCAGGAACATGTCGAGGCGGCGGAGGGGGGTCGCGGCGCGCCCCTCCGGCCCGAACCCGGCGATGGCGTCGGCCTGGAAGTCGCGGGCGAGCTCGTCGAGGACGGCGGCGGCGAGCGCCGCCCGGTTCGGGTACCGGCGGTACAGGGTGCCTTTGCCGACGCCGGCGGCGGCCGCGACCTCCTCCATCGTCACGTCGTCGCCGCGTTCGGCGAACAGGCGCCGGGCGGCGCACAGCAG
>JBFLWO010000103.1:0-6821 GCA_040757755.1 Actinomycetota bacterium | reverse complement strand
CGGCGCGGCGCCGAGTCCGACGCCGCGCGGCGTGCGCTCCGGCCGCGCCCAGCGCGGCGCGGGGGACGGGTCGACGCGCAGTGCGGGCGCCGACGCGCCCCGCCTCACCCCTTCTCGCTCCCCTCGCGGATCTGGTGCGCCATGCGGCTCTGCAGGGAGTACAGCTCGATGAAGCCGGGGGAGGCGGACTGGGAGAAGGAGGCGTCCGCGTTGAACGTGGCGAGGCCGCGGTCGTAGATCGCGAACCGCGACGCCCGCGTGACGGCCCGCGCCGACCCCTTGTACAGCCGCATCGTGATCTCGCCCTCGACCTTGCTGTTCACCTGCGCCATGAAGGCGTTGAGGTCGCCGAGGAGCGGCTCGTACCACAGCCCCTCGTAGGCGAGCTGCGCCCACAGGGAGTCGAGGTTCGGCTTCAGGGCGTTCTCCCGCCCGGTGCAGACGAGCTTCTCCAGCTCGCGGTGCGCGGTGAGGATCACCTCGGCGGCCGGCACCTCGTACAGGTCGCGCACCTTGAGGCCGACGACGCGGTCCTCGATGTGGTCGACGATGCCGACGCCGTTGCGGGCGGCGATCTCCGCGACCTTCTGGATGAGCGGGACGAGGTCCATCTCCTCCCCGTCGAGGCTCACCGGCAGGCCGTCGCGGAAGCCGAGGACGACATCCTCCGGCCGGTCCGGCGCCTTCTCGGGGTGGGTGACGAGCTGGAAGACGTCGTCCGGCGGCGCCTGGTCGAGGTTCTCGATCGTGCCGCCCTCGCTGCTGCGCCCCCACAGGTTGTCGTCGATGGAGTAGGGGCGGTCGACGGTGACCGGCACGGGGATGCCGTGCTCGCGGGCGTAGGCGATCTCCTCGTCGCGGCCCATCTCCCACTCGCGGACGGGGGCGATGACCTTCAGCTCGGGGGCGAGCGTCGCGACGGTCGCCTCGATGCGCACCTGGTCGTTGCCCTTGCCGGTGCAGCCGTGCGCGATGGTGTCGGCCCCCTGCTCCCGGGCGACCTGGCAGGCGATCTTGGCGAGGAGGGGGCGGCCGAGGGAGGTGAACAGCGGGTAGCCGCCCTGGTAGCGGGCGTTCGCCCGGATGGCGGGGGCGACGTACTCGCGGGCGAACTCCTCCTTCGCGTCCACGACGATGCTCTCGACGGCGCCGAGGGTGAGGGCCTTCTGCCGCACCGCCTCGAAGTCGTCGTCGGGCTGGCCCAGGTCGATGCAGAGGGCGATCACCTCCGCGTCGTACTGGTCCTGGATCCACTTCAGCATCACCGAGGTGTCCAGACCGCCCGAGTACAGGAGGACCACCTTGTGGACCTCGTGCGGCTGCGCGAGGTAGCGGGCGGTGGGCGGGGTGGGCGTGCGGTCGGGCACTCGGCGTCCTCCGGGGCGTCGCTGTGGGGATCCGCGGAAGTCTTCCCGGCCGCCGCCGCCGGCACAAGACGGACGACCTGCCCTTCTTCCGGCGCCCGAGCTGCCGATACCAGTTGCGTGGACCCCGCCACCGCCCGCGACGTGGACGCGGCGCTCGCCCTCCCCGCTTCCCTCGACTCCCTGACCGTGGCACGGTCGGTGGTGGAGCGTGCCCTGCACGAGACGGGGTGGGACCCGGAGGCGGCGGGCCCCGTGGTGCTGGCCACGGGGGAGGCGGTGGCGAACGCGATCCTGCACGGGTCCCGCCCGGATGCGGCGGTGCGGCTGGCGCTGGCCGTGACCCCGGACCGAGCCCTGGTGCGGGTGGTGGATCAGGGCCGCCGCGGCGCGGCGGTGCCGGTGTGTCCCGCGACCCCGCCGCCGCCGTCGAGCGTCCACGGCCGCGGCCTGTTCATCATGCGGGCGATGGCGGACCGCCTGTCGGTGCGGCCGGAGGGCGGCGGCACCGAGGTGGTGATGGTGTTCCGCCGCGCGGCGTAGGACGCGCCTGGGGCGCGCCCGGGGCGGCGTGGGCTACCGCTTCGGGTGGGCGCCGACGGCGCTCTTGTAGCCGCCCTCCCAGTGCAGGTAGTGGTCGTCGCGGCCGAACGGCGGCTTCACGAGCGACTTCTCCAGGTTGAGGCTCACGGCGCGCACCTCCCCGTCGGGGCCGAACTGCGCGAAGCAGCACTCGCCGGGCGCCAGCTGCTCCTCCTTGGCCTTGAACCAGAACTGCCCCTTCCTCGTCCAGGTGTCCGTGGTGGGGTGGGAGGCCCCCACCGGCCCCTCGCGCAGCTCCTTGAGGAGCCTCCCGTACACCTCGTCGGGGAGGGGCCTGCCGTCGATGTCCGTGAGGCCGACCGCGTCGACGTCCCCGGTGATCGGGCGCAGGACGCCGTCACCCTTGTCGACGTACGGCGCGAGCGTCCTGGCCCCCTTCGGCTTCGGCGGGTAGGCGCACGGGAAGGGGTCGCAGGGCTCCGGCACCAGCTTGATCTTCACCTTCTCGGAGGGGATGTGGGGCGCCTTCGCGGGGTTGACCGCGTTGTCGGTCCAGTTCCAGTTGAGCTCCACCTGCCCGTTCAGCGAGTCGCGGTGCCACTGCTCCCACATCTTGCGTTCCTTCGCCGCCTCCTTCGTCCGCGTCTCGAGCCGCGACAGCACGCTGTTCCACTCCTTGCCGCCTTCCTGGACGCCCTTCTTGCGCATCGCCGCCTTCACCTGACCGGTGGTCGGCAGGCACCCCTTCACGGCGGGTCCGGTGCACTGGTTCCAGATGAGGACGACCCGGTCGAGGTCGGCCTCGTCGTAGCCCAGGAAGTCGATGTCGTGCCGGTTGACGTTCTTGGTCTTGATCTCCTCGGGCTTGAGGACGGCGCCCTTCTGCTCGATCCACCGGATGGCCTGCTTCCCGCGCGAGCGGACGGTGATGAGCACCTTGTTCTTGCGTGCCCACTCCCGCAGCCAGTCCGCCTGCTTCTCGGTCAGGCCGATGAGGTCCGCGAGGTGCTGGTTCTTCAGGAGGACGCCGACGCCCGTCCGCGACGGTGTGGCCGCGGTCTTCAGGATGTCGAGGGCCTCGTCCGCGTCGACCGTCCCGGCCGCGGCGCGGCGGGCGTCGATGGCGGCCTCCGCCTCGTCGGCGGCGGCCCGCGCGACGGCCCGCAGGCCGTCGACGGCCTCCGGCGTCCTCCACAGCACGCCGAGCTTCGCGCCCCGCGCCCACCGCAGGGCGTGCGCCTCGATGACGGGCGCCGTGGCCACGTCCGGCGCGATCGTCCCGACGAGCACCCCGCCCTTCCGGGCGGCGGCCTGCCAGTCGCCGCCGTACCACTCGGCGTGCATCTCGGTCAGGTCCTTCAGGACCGCGTCGTTCACGGCCTGCCACAGCTTGGGGCCCTCGCGCGCGGCGAGCTTCTGGAGCTCGGAGCCCCCCTGGGTGAGGACGGCGGCCTGCAGCCGCAGCAGGAACGCCTGCCGCGCGGCGGGGTCGTCCTTGATCGTCTCCCACAGGGCGACCGACTGCTCGGTGTACTTGACGGCCGCGCTCGGAAGGCCCGCGATGCCCCGCCCGACGAGGACGGGAAGGTCCCACACGACCGCTCGTGCGGTGCCCCACACCCAGTTGGCCAGGCCCTCGGCGGTGCCGACGGTGAAGACGCCGTACGCGACCGCGGGGCTCGTCCACCTGTTCCACGGCCTCGGGGTCATACCCCGGTCGTCGATGGAGTAGTCGAGCTCCCGCTGGTCCTTCGGCAGCACGACGAGCTTCGGCGCGACGTTGTCCCACTTCTCGAAGGGTGCGTCCGGGTCGTCGTCGGGCGGGGCCACCGCCGACGGACGCCCGATGAGGACCTCCGCGCGGGTTCCGCCCTTGGGGGCCGAGGGCGTCGGGCTGCGCGCGGCGACCGGGTCGAACGTGTACGAGCTGGCGTCGGTGACGAAGGCGAGGTCGAGCTCGACGTCCTTCCGCGGCTCGATCCGTGCGGCGAAGAGGCCCTGCTCCGTCTTCTGGCTGTTCGCCACGAACAGGTCGATCGGGGCGGCCATGTGCTTGCGCCAGACCCCGCCGCGGAGGTTGCCGCGGGCGCCGTCCACCGCCGGCAGGACGAAGGCGGGGCGGTCGTTCGAGCGGTTCTCGACCGTCACGATGATCGAGAAGGCCATCCCGGCCTGGATGAGCTTGCCCTCCCGGATGAGCCGGCCCGCCCGGGGTCCGAACTGTCCGGCCGGCACCACGCTGGGGCTCGACTCGCCTCGACGCGTCGTGACGACGAGGAGGTGCGAGTTGATGCGCAGCTCGAGCTTCCCGCGCCCGAGCGCCCTGCGACTGCCGACGTTCCCGATCGCGAGCGCCTCCACCGACACGGTGCCGTCGCCGTCCGCCTCGTACAGGTAGGTGAGCGACTTCGACCGGCCGGGGCGCAGCGTGCCGAGCTTCAGCGCCTCGGGCCGGGGGAGGCCTGTCCTCCTCTTCGGGTTCCGGGGGTCGGCGGCCCCCTGCTCGAGCACCTTGTAGGGGTGGCTCAGGCGGCCGACGGTGAGCTTCTCCGGGAGGGTGACGTTCCGGATCGCCTGCTTGCCCGTGTTGGTCACCTTGACCGTGAAGCGCACGGGCTCGGGCAGCGGCCCCTTCACCTTCTGCTCGACGAAGGGGCTCTTCGGGTCCGCCGTGATCGTCACCTCGAGTGCCGAGGCCGGCTTCACCCGGAAGTCCGCCCGCGCCGTCTGTCGTGCTTTCACGGTGACGCTGTGGGAGGGGGGCGTCACCTCCTTGTCCGGAGCCACCGTCGCGGTGACGGTGTAGCCGCCCTCGGCGAGGTCCTCCACGCGGTACTTGCCGCCTGCATCGGTGGTGGCGCTCGCCACCTTGCCCGTGGCGTCGCCCGAGACCCCCGCGATCCTGATCGGGACGCCGGGCACGGGTGTGAGGACGGGCGTGGTGAGCACGTTGCCCTCGATCGCGCCGAGCCCCGTCACCGTCGCGCGCACGTACTGGATGGTGAAGGGGTACGTCTTCATCAGGGCGACGACGTTGGCGCATCCGGCGTCGGGCGTCGGCCCTCCGCTCGACGCGCCGCCGAGGTAGATCTGGTGAGTGCCGCTCGGGGCCGGGACGCGGACGGAGGCGGTCGCCCCGCCTGCCGCGTCGTCCGGGAAGTCGTGGCCGTCCCTCCGTCCCTGCTCCGCTGAGAAGACCGGCCGTGTGAGGAGCCACTCGTAGCTCGACGCCTCCGGCACGTGCGCGAAGCGAAGGTAGACGGACCCCAGGCAACGGCCGGGATCGACAGGGGGATTGGGTGTCGACAGGGTCAGGTACTCGATCGACTGTCCTGGCACGTCGATGGTCGCCGCCGCCGCGGAGCCCGGAGCCCCGAGGAGCCCGGCGACGGCCAGGACCGCGACCACACCCGTCACGGCGTGACGGAGGCGAGCGACCCGGTCGCTGGTCGAGGCACGCCAGAGGTGAGACACGTTGACCCCCCGCGGTCGCGATCAGCGCTCGGCGCGAAGCCCAAGCGGGCGGCGTCCACCGGGCGTGTCGCGTGCGGCGCGCCGCCCCACTCGCGCCGGCACCATCGGGACCGGCACGTTCCCGCGATCGGGCCGCGCGCGCATGCCGGGAGGATATGCGGCCCACTCGCCTTGGCGATATGCGTGATTTCACGTAGAACCCGGTCATGACGGCGCTCCGCCCGGCGGACCTCGAGGCGGTCGTCGCGCTCGTGGAGCGTGGCGCGGCCGTCGCGGACCTGGACGCCTTCGCGCGCTTCGTGGTGCGCGAGGTGCCCGCCCTGGTCGGGTGCGACTCGATCTCGTTCAACGAGGTCGACGTCGCCGCCGGGCGGCTCGTGGCGCTCCTCGAGCCCGCGGAGCTGCGCTTCCCCGGCGACGTGGAGATCTGGGAGCGCCACCGCGCGGAGCACCCCCTGCTGTCGCGCTACCTGGCGACCGGTGACGGACGGGCGTTCCGGATCTCGGATGTCATGACGCAGGCCGACTACCGGCAGCTTGCGCTCTACAGGGAGCTGTATCGCCGCCTGCGCACCGAGTATCAGATGTCATTCCAGCTTCCGGCGCCGCCCCCGCTCGTGGTTGCGGTCGCGCTCAACCGGGAGCGGCGCGACTTCTCCGAGCGCGACCGCGCGGTGCTGAACCTGGCGCGCCCCTACCTGGCGATCGTGCGTGCCGCGGCCGAGGTGCGGGCGGAGAGCGACCACGCGCGCGACGCGCTTTCCCGGGCGACCGCCGCGGCGGGCCGGGAGGTCGTGATCCTCTCCGCGAACGGCCCCCGGTTCGTCACGGACGAGGGCCGCCGCCTCTTCGTCCACTACCTCGGGGGGACCGAGGACCGGCCCGTGACGGACGGGATGCGGGAGTGGATCGAGCGTCAGAGACGCGCCGACGCGGGTTTCACGAGCCCGCCTCCGACCGAGCCCCTCGTCGTGGGCGGCGCCGGCGACCGTCTGGTGGTGCGGTTCCTCCCGGCCCTCCGCCCCGGCGAGGACGACCTGCTGGTCCTGGAGCGGCAGGTCCCGCCGGCTGTCGCGGCCCGCCTCAGCCCGCGCGAGCGGGAGATCCTGGGCGCCGTCGCCGACGGGCTCACGAACCGGGAGGCGGCGGCCCGGCTCGCCGTCAGCCCCCGGACGGTCGAGAAGCATCTGGAGCACGTCTACGCGAAGCTCGGGGTTCAGACCCGCGCGGCCGCGATCGCGGTGGCGCTCGGACGAATCCCGCCACCCTCCGGAGAGGGCGGCACGTAGCTCCGACCCGGGGCCGGAGACGCCGGGCGACGCGTCCTGCGTGCTCCCTCGCGCGCCGCTTCACGATGATCTTGCCGGTGTGCGTCCAGCCGTCCCCGCCGGCGGTGACGGCCGTGGGCGCCGCGACGGCGAGCGTGGCGAGCGCGACGGC
>JBFLWO010000102.1:0-6853 GCA_040757755.1 Actinomycetota bacterium | reverse complement strand
CACGCCTCCAGCGCGCGCACCACCTCCGCCAGGGCGCGCCCCTTCTCGGTGAGGGCGTACTCCGGGGCGGATGCCGCATGCACGCCGGGACGGTGCTCGACGAGCCCCTCCGCCTCCAGCTCCCGCAGCCGCTCCGTGAGGAGGCGTGCCGACAGGCCGGGCACGGCCCGCCGGATCTCCGTGAAGCGGGCCGGCCCGTCCAGGGTGACCCGGATCACCGCGGCGGTCCACCGCCGGCCGACGAGCTCCGCCGCCCGCTGGTACCGGCCGCAGACCGGGGGACGGCCGTCGCAGGCGCACATGGCGTCCCTCCTTCGCTACCCGCGCACCGACCCCTCCGCGGCCGGCGCCGGCTCCAGGGTGATCGCGAGCGCCTCCTGAAGCGTCAGCACCGGGTGGACCCGCACCACGTCGAGCACCGCCTGCGGCACGTCCTCCAGGTCGCCGCGGTTGCGCTCCGGGATCACCACGTCCGTCAGGCCGGCCCGATGCGCGGCGAGCACCTTCTGCTTGATCCCCCCGACCGGCAGGACCCGCCCCTGCAGCGTCACCTCCCCGGTCATCCCGACGTGCGGGTGCACGGCGCGCCCCGTGAGGAGCGACACGAGGGCGGTCGCCATCGTCACGCCCGCCGACGGGCCGTCCTTCGGCACCGCGCCGGCCGGCACGTGCAGGTGCACGCGCCGCCCCCGAAGCGCCGCCGGGTCCACGCCGAGGCCGTCCCCGTGCGCCGCGACCCACGACAGGGCGATGCGGGCGGACTCCCGCATCACGTCGCCGAGCTGCCCCGTGAGGAGGAGCTCGTCCCCCGTCCCGGTGCCGTCCATCGCCGTCGCCTCCACGAACAGCACGTCGCCGCCGGTGCCGGTCACGGCCAGCCCCGTCGCGACGCCGGGCGTCGCGGTGCGCTCCGCCGCCTCGTGGTGGTGGCGCGGCCGGCCGAGCGACTCCCGCACCTCCGCGGGGCCCACCGTGACGGGGGTGTCGCCGCCCTCCGCCACGCGGATCGCGACCTTCCGCAGCAGCCGCCCGAGCTCCCGCTCCAGGGACCGCACGCCCGCCTCGCGGGTGTAGTCCGCGATGACGGCGCGGACCGCGTCGTCGCCCACCGTCACCTCGCCGGGGCGCAGGCCGTTGCGCTCCTCCTGGCGCGGCAGCAGGTAGCCGCGGGCGATCGCGACCTTCTCGTCCTCCGTGTAGCCGTCGAGGTGGATCACCTCGAGCCGGTCGAGCAGCGGGCCGGGGATCGTCTCGGCGACGTTCGCCGTTGCGATGAACAGGACCTCCGACAGGTCGAGCTCCACGTCGAGGTAGTGGTCGCGGAACGAGTGGTTCTGCGCCGGGTCGAGCACCTCGAGGAGGGCCGACGACGGGTCGCCGCGCCAGTCCGCCCCGACCTTGTCGACCTCGTCGAGGACGATGACGGGGTTGCGGGTGCCCGCCTCGCGCAGCGCGCGCACGAGCCGGCCGGGCAGCGCCCCGACGTAGGTGCGCCGGTGCCCCCGGATCTCCGCCTCGTCGCGGATCCCGCCGAGGCTCATCCGCACCATCTCGCGGCCGAGGGCGCGGGCGACGGAGGCGCCGAGCGACGTCTTGCCGGTGCCGGGCGGGCCGACGAGCGCGAGGATCACCCCGGTCGTCTCCTCGCCCATCTCCCGGTCGCGGCGCAGCTTGCGGACCGCGAGGTACTCGAGGATGCGCTCCTTCACGGTCTCCAGGCCGGCGTGGTCCTCGTCGAGGATCCGCCGCGCGTCGCCCACGTCGAGGCGCTCCTCGGAGCGCGTCGTCCACGGGATCGACACCATCCACTCCAGGTACGTGCGGATGATGCCCGCCTCGGGGCCCTCGCCCTGGCGTTCCAGCCGGCCGAGCTCCCGCTCCGCCTCGCGGCGCGCCCCCTCGGGCATGCCGCTCGCCTCGATCCGCCGCCGCCACTCCTCCACGGAGTCACCGTCCGGTTCCTCCCCCAGCTCCTTGCGGATCGCGTCGAGCTGGCGGCGCAGGATGTGCTCCCGCTGCGACCGCTCGAGCCCCTCCGTCACCTCGTCGCGCACGCGGCGGCGCAGGGTCATGTCGGCCAGACGCTCGCGTTGCGCGGCGATCGCCACCTGCAGGCGCTCCACCACGTCGACGGTCCGCAGGATCTCGACCTTGCGCGCGACGGGGATCTCCGGGGCGTAGCCGGCGGTGTCGGCGAGGCGGCCGGGGTGGGAGATGCCGCGCAGGAACGTCGCGATGCGCCCGCCGTCGCCGCGCAGCTCCGCCACCTCCTCCACGACGGCGCGGTACTCGCGGGCCAGCTCCCGCGCGCGCGGCCCGGGGTCCTCGGGGTCGGGCAGCTCGCGCACCCGCAGGCGCAGCGCGCCGGCGCCGGCGCCCGCGATGCCCAGCTCCGCCCGGTGGAGGGCCTGCAGCGCCACGCCGCGGACCCCGCCGGGAAGGGCGATCTCGCCCTCGACGAGGGCGACGGCGCCGAACGTGGCGAACCGCCCCTCGATGCGGGGCACGAGCACGACGAGTGACTCGACGGCGGCCTCCAGGGCGTCGGCCTCCTCGGTGGTCGTGACGGGGAGGGTGAGGGACATCCCCGGCAGCACGACCGCGTCGTCGAGGGGGAGCACGGGGAGGATGCGGGGTGTGGTGGCGTCGTCCATGTCGTCTCCGGTCTCGCGGGGCACGACAGCGAGGTTACTCCGAGTAACCGTTTTCGCGCCCGCGGCGGCCGGCGGGGTGCCCGACCCATGGCCGCATGCCCCGGAGGAGGGTTACCATGCCGCTCATGGGGGACCCCCGCGAGCTCTATCCGCTGCTTGCCTCGATCCGCGGTCCGGGCGACGTCCGCGGGCTCGACGACAAGGCCCTCGAGACCCTCGCCGCCGAGATGCGGGCGGCCATCGTCGATACCGTCGCCACCACCGGCGGGCACCTGGGCGCGAGCCTCGGCACGGTCGAGCTCACCATCGCCCTGCACACCGAGCTCGAGAGCCCCCGCGACCGCATCCTCTGGGACGTCGGCCACCAGGCGTACGGCCACAAGCTCCTCACCGGCCGCCTCGACCGCTTCCACACCCTGCGCCAGCACGGGGGGCTCAGCGGCTTCCTGAGCCGCGGCGAGAGCGAGCACGACGTCATGGGCGCCGGGCACGCCAGCACCGCCGTGTCATACGCCACGGGCCTCGCCGAGGCGGTCCGCCTGGCCGGGCGGCGCGACGGGCGGGTCGTCGCCGTCGTCGGGGACGGTGCGCTGACCGGGGGGATGGCGTACGAGGGGCTCAACCAGGCCGGCGCCCTCGGCACGCCCGTCGTCGTCGTCCTGAACGACAACGGCATGAGCATCAGCCAGAACGTCGGGGCGCTGTCCCGCCTGTTCCAGCGGGCCCGGCTCGACCCCACGCTGCGCGGCATCTGGGACGCCCTCGAGCGCGGCGTCGCCGCGATCCCCGGCGCGGAGGGCCCCGGCGGCGCACTGAAGGACGCGACGAAGACCCTGTTCGTGCAGGGCGCCCTGTTCGAGGCCCTCGGCTTCACCTACATGGGGCCGCTCGACGGTCACGACATCGGCGCCGTCCGGCAGGCGCTGCGCACCGCCCTCGACGCGAACCGCCCCGTGCTGGTGCACCTGCACACTGTGAAGGGGCGCGGCTACCCGCCGGCCGAGGCGGACGGCGAGGCGATGCACGGCGCCACCCCGTTCTCCGTCGAGAGCGGCAAGGCCTCGTCGCGGCCGTCCGGCGCCCCGAACTGGACCGACGTCTTCGGCCGCGCCCTCGTCGCCGAGGCCGAGGCGGACCCCCGCGTCGTCGGCATCACCGCCGCCATGCTGAAAGGCACCGGGCTGCACCACCTGCAGGCGCGCTTCCCGCAGCGCACGTTCGACGTCGGCATCGCCGAGCAGCACGGGGTGGTGTTCGCCTGCGGCCTCGCGATCGCCGGCTACCGGCCCGTGTGCGCCATCTACTCGACGTTCCTGCAGCGGGCCATCGACCCCCTCATCCACGACGCCGCCCTGCAGCGCCTGCCCGTGGTGTTCGCCGTGGACCGCGGCGGCCTCGTGGGGGAGGACGGCGCCACCCACCACGGGGTGTTCGACATCGCCTACCTGCGGGGCGTGCCGAACCTCACGGTGATGGCGCCCATGGACGAGCAGGAGCTCGTCGACATGCTGCACACGGCCCTGCGCCTCGACGGGCCCAGCGTGATCCGCTACCCGCGCGGCTCCGGTCCCGGCGTCACGCCGGGCCGCGCCTCCGTGATCGACGTGGGGCAGGCGCAGGTCGTCGCCTCCGGCGAGCGCGTCGCCCTGGTGGGGTACGGCCACGGCGCGCTCGTCGCGCGCGCCGCCGCCGAGATCGTCGCCGACGCCCTCGGCGCCCCGCCCACCGTCGTGAACGCCCGATTCGTGCGCCCCCTCGACGAGGCGCTCCTGCGGCGCCTCGCCGCCACCCACGAGCTCATCGTCACGGTCGAGGACCACGTCGCCCACGGCGGCTTCGGCAGCGCCGTGATGGAGGCCGTGGCCGCGGACCCCGTCCCCGTGCTCGCCCTCGGGGTCCCCGACCGCTTCGTCGAGCACGGCAAGCGCGACCTCCTGCTCGACGAGGTGGGCCTCACCCCGGGGGCGGTCGCGGCGGCCGTGGTGCGCGCCGCGGGGCGCTCCGCCCGCATCGCCGACTCCGCCGTCGGCGGCGAGGCGCGGCACACCACCTGACGGGGCGCGGCGGCGTCGGGGGCCCTCCGGGACCGCGGCTATCATCGGGCGGAATGGCGCGCACACGTCTCGATGTCGCGCTCGTCGAGCGCGGGCTCTTCCCGTCGCGAGCCCGGGCGCAGGCGGCCGTGATGGCCGGCCGGGTCCGCGTCGACGGCAGCCCCGCCGCGAAGCCGGGGGCCGCCGTCGAGGACGGCGCGGACCTCGCCGTGGTGCCGTCCGACGAGTTCGTGTCACGCGGGGGCCGCAAGCTGGCGAACGCCCTCGACGCGTTCGGCGTCGACGTCGCGGGCGTCCGCGCGCTCGACGTGGGGGCCTCCACGGGGGGCTTCACCGACTGCCTGCTGCGCCGCGGCGCATCCCACGTCGTCGCCGTCGACGTGGGCTACGGGCAGTTCGACTGGCGTCTGCGCACCGACCCGCGCGTCACGGTGCTGGAGCGCACCAACGCACGCACGCTCAGCCCGGACATGCTTCCCTTCGCTCCCGACCTCGTCGTGTGCGACGTGTCGTTCATCTCCGTCGCCACCATCTGGCCGGCGGTGGCCGCGTGCCTCGACCCCGCCCACACGGCCCTCGTGCTCGTGAAGCCGCAGTTCGAGGTGGGGCCCGAGCACGTCGGGAAGGGCGGCGTGGTGCGCGACCCCGCTCTGCGGGCCGAGGCGGTGCGGCGGGTCGCCGCCGCGCTCCGGGTGGCGGGCGACCGCCCCGCGGGGGTGGTCGACAGCGGCGTGCCGGGTCCCGCCGGCAACCGCGAGCTCGTCCTCCTCGCATACGGACCCGCCGCGGGCGACGCCCTCCCGGTCGACCTCGAGCGGGCCATCGCCGACGCCGTCTCCCGGGGGGAGGAGGCCGGTGACTGACCGGATCCCGGTGCACCGGGGCACCCCGGTGCGCCGCGTGCTCCTCCTCACCCACTCCGCCCCGCAGGTCACCGACCACGCCCTGCCCGCCGTGCTGTCCCTCCTGGAGGCCGCCGGGATCGAGGTGCTGGTGCCGCCGGCGGAGGTCGAGAAGCACGCGCGGCTCGGGGATCTCGGCTCGAGCGACGGCGTCACCCTGGGCCCGGACGGGGACCTCATCCTCGTCCTGGGCGGCGACGGCAGCATGCTGCGCGCCCTCGCGCGTGAGTCCGGGCTCGGCGCGCCCGTGATCGGCATCAACTTCGGGCGGGTCGGGTTCCTCGCCGCGATCGAGCCGGCCGAGCTGGAGGCCGGGCTCACCCGCGCCCTGCGCGGCGACTACCTCACCCTCGGGCTGCCGTCGCTGAAGGCGTGGTGGCGGGACGGGGAGGTGAGCGCCGTGAACGACCTCGCCCTGCTGCGGGGGGGAGAATCGCGGCTCGCCGACCTTACCTTCAGCATCGACGGGGAGCGCGTCGCCCAGATCCGCTGCGACGGGCTCATCTGCTCGACCCCCGTGGGGTCCACCGCCTACAACCTCGCCGCCGGCGGCCCGACCGTGTCGTGGAAGGTCCGGTGCTTCGTGATCTCGTTCATGGCCGCGCACCACCTGGACACGCGCCCGATCGTCATCGCGCCCGAGGAGACGCTCACGGTCACGAACAGCGCGGTCGTCGGGGACTGCGACGTGATGGCCGACGGGCAACGGATCGGGGCGCTCGGGCCGGGGCGCTCCATCGCGCTCGGCCTGTCCGGGGCGGAGGTGCACCTCGCGGTGTTCCCCGAGCACTCGTTCTTCCGGCGCTACCGCGAGAAGTTCGGGCGGCCGTGATCCGCCTGCTCGAGATCCGCGACCTGGTGGTGATCGAGCGCGCCGAGCTCGAGCCCGCCGCGGGCCTCACCGTCGTCACCGGCGAGACGGGCGCCGGCAAGTCCGTCCTCGCCCAGGCCCTCGAGCTCCTCGCCGGCGGGGCCGCCGACGCCCGGGCGGTGCGCCCCGGCGCCGGCCACGCCCTGGTGCAGGCCACCCTCCGCCTGCCCGACGGCTTCTGGGACGGCGTGGAGGACGACGACCCGGCGGCGGCGCTGCGCGACATCGTGGAGGACGAGCGGGAGGTGGTCGTCGCCCGCCGCGTCCCGGCGGAGGGCCGGGCGCGGGCGTTCGTCGACGGGCAGGCGGCGCCGCGCGAGGCCGTGGCGTCCCTCGTCGGCGCGCTCGTGCGGTTCTCCGGGCAGCATCAGC
>JBFLWO010000101.1:0-6855 GCA_040757755.1 Actinomycetota bacterium | reverse complement strand
TCACCGCGGCGCGCCGCGTGGCGGGGGGAGACATCAACCGGGCGCTCCTCGTCGAGCTCGCCGGCGGGCGGCGGCTGTTCGTGAAGCACCGGCCCGGCGCCCCCGCCGGGGCGTTCCGCGCCGAGGCCGACGACCTCGCCTGGCTCGCCGCCGCGCCCGGCGGGCCCCGCGTGCCCGAGGTGGTCGCGGTGGGCCAGGACCCCGTCCCGTTCCTGGCGCTCGAATGGGTCGCCCCGGGCGCCCCCGGCGCCGACCGCGACGCGCGCCTCGGCCGGGAGCTCGCCGCGCTTCACCGCGCCGGCGCCCCCCGCCCCGGCCGGGACGGCGACAACTGGATCGGCAGCCTGCCGCAGCCGAACGCGCCGTGCGCCGACTGGCCCGAGTTCTTCGCCGAGCGGCGCCTGCGCCCCCTCGTGGCGCGGACCGTCGCCGAGGGGCGGCTGCCGGCGGCGGCACGGTCCGCCGCGGAGCGGCTCACCGCGCGACTCGGCGACCTGTGCGGCCCGCCGGAGCCGCCCGCCCGCCTTCACGGCGACCTGTGGGGCGGCAACGCGATGACGGGGCCGGACGGCGCCCCCGTCCTCGTCGACCCCGCCGCCTACGGCGGCCACCGGGAGGTGGACCTCGCCATGATGCGCCTCTTCGGAGGCTTCCCCCCCGCCGTGTTCGCCGCCTACGACGAGGCGTTCCCCCTCGCCGCCGGGCACGAGGACCGCGTCGCCCTCTACCAGCTCTACCCGCTCGTCGTGCACGTCGCCCTGTTCGGCGGCGGCTACGCCGACCGCTTCATGGCGGCCCTGCGGCGCTACGCCGGCTGACCCGTCAGGCCACGCCCACCCGCGCCCAGCGGTGCTCCGGCTCGAACACGCGCACCTGGTCGCGGCCCCGCCCCTTCGCGGCGTACAGGGCCTTGTCGGCCTGGTCGAGGAGGAGCTCCCCGTGCCCCGTGCCACGCACGTACCCGGCGACCCCCGCCGACACGGTCGTGCCGGCCCGGCGCCCGCCCGCCACCGGCACGCCGACCCGGGCGACGCGCATCCGGATGCGCTCCGCCACCTCGAGCGCGTCATGCGGCGTGCCCTGCACGAGGATCGCGAGCTCCTCCCCGCCGAAGCGCGCGGCGATGTCCGTCGAGCGGAGCGACTCCGCGATCACGGCGCCGACCTCGGCGAGCATCCGGTTGCCCGCGTCGTGCCCGAACTGGTCGTTGAACGCCTTGAACCGGTCGAGGTCCAGCAGCACCAGCGACAGGGGCACCTCGTAGCGGTCGGCGCGCCGGCACTCCCGGGCGAGGGCGTCCTCGAAGTACGCGAAGGTGGCGAGGCCGGTGAGGCGGTCGGTGACCGACTCGCGCACCGCGCTCTCCACCCGCCGCAGCCCGGCGCGGTGCACGAGCCCGGTGGCGCCGCCCGCGCCGAGGAACGCCACGAAGCCCACGACGAGCTCGCCCCCCTCCACACGGGGGTCGCCCGTGAGCAGCCCGAGCACCAGCGCCGTGCCGGTCCCCGCCAGCGCCAACCCGCGGGTTCCCGCGAGCGGCACGGCCAGCACGAGCGGCAGCGCGAGAAGCGGCCACGCCTGCCACATCCCGGCCAGGACGAGGGCCGCGGGGACGATCCACGAGACGGCGAGGGCGAGCGCCCGGCGGCGCTCACGGGGTGTGGCGCCACCGCGCGAGTGCGCGTGCTGCGAGCCCGCCGCGTGCCGTCCGCCGCTCAGCGATCCTCCCCACGTCCGATGGCCGACGAGAGGCTATCCCGGGGCGCGGACGCAACAGCCGCCGGGGCCACGGGTCCACGTAGACTTCGCCGACCGCCGCGCCGGTCCTCGCGACCACGACTGCGGCGCCGACGAGACGAGGGAGGATGATGCCGGCCGAGCGCGTGGGCGTCGTAGGCGCCGGGGTGATGGGAAGCGAGATCGCGCAGGCCGTCGCGTCGAGCGGCCTCGCGGTGACGCTCGTCGACGTCGACCCCGCCGCGCTGGAGCGCGGGGTGGCACACGTGCGCGCCATCGGGGAGCGGCGCGTCGCACGGGGGAGGATGTCGCCGCAGGAGGCCGAGGCCATCGCGGGTCGCGTCACCCCCGTGACCGAGATGGCGGGGCTCGCGTCGTGCGACATCGTCATCGAGGCGGTTCCCGAGGTCATGGACCTCAAGCGCAAGGTGTGGCGCGGCATCGAGACGGCGGCCGCCCCCGGCGCCCTGCTCGCCACGAACACCTCCGGCCTGTCGATCACCGAGCTCGGCCGCGAGACGTCGCGCCCCGGGCGGATGATCGGCCTGCACTTCTTCAACCCGGCGAGCGTGATGCGCCTCGTGGAGGTGATCCGCGGCGAGGACACCACCGACGCGACGCTCGCCGAGGGCCTCGCGCTCGTCGAGCAGCTCGGCAAGACCGGGGTGCGCGTGAAGGAATGCCCCGGCTTCCTCGTCAACCGCGTCCTCGTGCGCGCCCTCGCCGAGGCGTTCCGCCACGCGCACGACATCGCGGCGGAGTGGACGCCCGCGATGATGGCCGCGGCCGACGCCGCCACCGTCGCCGCGGGGCCCGCCCCGATGGGGCCGTTCACCCTCGCCGACCTCGTCGGGCTCGACACCCTCGCCCACATCCGCGACGACCTGCACGCGGCATACGGCGACCGGTTCGCCGACGGGGCCCTCCTCGCGCCCCTCGTCGCGGCGGGGCGCCTCGGCCAGAAGACCGGCGGCGGCTTCTACACGGGCGAGCGCCCGGACGCGGAGGCCGACGACGCGGGGCGGGAGGTCGCCGAGCGCTACTACATGGGCGCCCTGCACGAGACCTGCCTGTGCGTGGAGGAGGGCGTCGCCACCGAGGGCGACGCCGACATCGCGATGGTCCTCGGCACCGGGTGGGAGGCCGGCCCGGTGGCGTGGGCCCGCGCCCAGGGGGCCGGCGCCGCCGCCCGCATGGAGGCCCTCGCCGGGCAGGCGCCGCGCTTCGCGGTGCCGCCGCTCCTGCGGGCGCTCGCGACGGGGAGTGCCGCGTGAGCGGCCTGGTGCGGCCGGAGCCGCACCCCGCCCTGGCCGGGCGGTCCGTCCTCACCCTCCGCAACCACCCGTCGGACGCGGTCCACGCCGTGCTCGACCTCGCCGCGTCCCTCAAGGGCGCCTACCCGCGCTGGCCCGACTGGCTGCGCGGCCGGGTCGTCGCGTTGATCTTCGAGAAGCCGTCGACCCGCACCCGGGTGTCGTTCGCCGCCGGCGTCGCCCGGCTGGGCGGGGACAGCCTCGTCCTGTCCTCCGGGGACCTGCAGATCGGGCGCGGCGAGTCGATCGAGGACACGGCGCTCGTGCTGTCGCGGATGGTGGACGCCATCGTGCTGCGCACCGGGCCGCACTCCGTCGTCGAGGAGCTCGCGCGCCACGCGACCGTGCCGGTGGTGAACGGCCTCACCCACGCCCACCACCCCTGCCAGGCGCTCGCCGACGCGCAGACCCTGCGGGAGAGGTTCGGGGAGCTCGCCGGCCTGCCGATCGCCTACCTCGGCGACGGCAACAACTGCTGCGTCTCACTCGCCGTGATCGCCGCCCACACCGGCATGGCGATGACGTGCGGCTGCCCGGAGGGGTACCTGCCGGACCCGGAGATCATCGCGTGGGCCGACGCCGTCGCCCGGGAGCGCGGCGGGTCGGTGCGCGTCGTGTCCGACCCGGTCGAGGCCGTCGCCGGCGCCCGCGCCCTGTACACCGACGTGTGGGTGTCGATGGGCGACGAGGAGCAGGCGGAGCGCCGCCTGCGCGACCTCACCCCGTACCGGGTGGACGGCGCCCTCCTGAGCCGGGCCGCCGGCGACGCCGTGGTGCTGCACCCCCTCCCCGCCCACTACGGCGAGGAGGTCACGCACGAGGTGCTGCACGGGCCGCGCTCCGCGGTGTGGGACGAGGCGGAGAACCGCGTCCACGCGCAGGCGGCGCTTCTCGCGCACGTACTGCCCGCCGTGTCCTGACGCCGGTCCCCGCACCGCCGCCGTGATCCCGCTCAAGGACTTCAACCCGACGCGGCGCATCGCCGTGCTCACGATCGGGCTGATCATCCTGAACGTCCTGGCGTTCGTGTATCAGCAGACGAAGCCGGACGACGGGTCGCTGCAGAGCCAGCAGGCGTTCGTGTGCGAGTACAGCCTCATCCCGGACCACGTGCTGCACGGGCCGGACCCGCAGGCCGACGCCCGCGCCGGCGTGGACCCCCAGGCCGCCTGCCAGTCGCTCAACCAGGAGCAGAACCGCTACCTGGGGCTCGTCACCAGCCTGTTCCTGCACGGCAGCTGGTTGCACCTGCTGGGGAACATGCTGTTCCTGTGGGTGTTCGGCAACAACGTCGAAGACGCGCTGGGCCGGGCCAGGTTCATCCCCTTCTACCTTCTGTGCGGCGTCCTGGCGGCGCTCGCCCAGGCGATCAGCGACCCGGACAGCGCGATCCCGCTGATCGGCGCGTCCGGCGCGATCAGCGGCGTGCTCGGCGCGTACCTCGTGCTGCACCCCCGGTCGCTGGTGCTCACGCTGATCCTGCCGTTCTTCCTCGTCCCGATCCCGGCATGGCTCACCCTGGGCCTCTACTTCGTCCTGCAGTTCGTGTACCTGGCGGGGGAGTCGACGGTCGGGGCGGGCACCGCCTACTGGGCGCACATCGGCGGGTTCGTCGCGGGGCTCGTGCTCATCAAGGCGTTCATGGTGGGGCGGCCGCCGCCGCTGGAGGGGCGGCCGCGGCCGGCGGCGGCCGGACGGTGGGGCTGACCTCCCCGTCGGCCTGCGTGTGATGTTCCGCCGCCGCGGCAAGCGTCCCGACCCGGTGCGCCTCGTGCGCGTCGCGGTGGGGCGCCACCAGCCGGAGGCGGAGATGCTCGCGGACATCCTGCGGCGCGCGTCGATCCCCGCCCTCGTGCGCGGCCTCGGGGCCGGCACGCCGGAGATGCTGGCGGCCGCGCCGCACGAGGTGCTCGTGCCGGAGGAGCGGGCCCTCGAGGCGCACGCCCTGATCGACCCGATGGAGCCGCTCCACCCCGACGCGGGCGGCGAAGGGGAGTAGCCTCCCTCCAATGGCAGAGCCGGTGTTCTCGGTCGGCGTCTCCACCCGCGACGACCCGGAGCGGGCGGCCGAGGAGGCGGCCCGCGCCGCCCGCGCGGGCCTCGGCGACCTGGCCGCCACCCTCACCCTCGTCTTCGCCACGCCGGACCTCGCGACGCACGGCGAGGAGTTCCTCGGCCCGGTGCACGCGGCGCTCGCCCCCGAGGTGCTCCTCGGCGCCACCGGCGAGGCGGTGATCGGCGGGGGCCGGGAGTTCGAGGAGGGGCCGGCGGTCGCGGTGTGGGCGGCGCACCTGCCGGGGGCCGACATCCTCCCGTTCCGCCTGGCCGCACGCATCCACGGGGACCGCGTCACGGTGGCGGGATGGCCGGCGGAGCTGTCCGCCCCGGACGGCCCCGGCGCGCCGCTGCTCCTCCTGGCCGACCCGTTCACGTTCCCCGCCGACGCCGTGCTGGGCGAGGTGAACTCCAAGCCGGAGGGGGCGTGGGTCGTGGGGGGCCTCGCGTCGGGCGGCGGCGGGCCGGGGGAGCACCGCCTCTTCCACCAGGGGGACGTGCTGCACGAAGGGGCCGTCGGGGCCCTCCTGCGCGGCGTCGCGGTGACGCCCGTGGTGTCACAGGGCTGCGAGCCCATCGGCCCGGAGATGGTCATCACGTCGGCGACGGGGCAGGTGGTGGAGGAGCTCGCGGGGATGCCCGCCCTCGACAAGCTGCGCACCGTGCTCACCGACCTCGACGAGCATGAGCGCGAGCTTGCGTCGCGGGGCCTGCTCGCCGGGCTCGTCATCAACGAGAACCAGCCGGACTACGGGCGCGGCGACTTCCTCGTGCGCGGCATCCAGGGAGGTGACAGCGACACGGGGGCGCTCGTCGTGGGGGAGCGGGTGCGCGTGGGCCAGACGATGCGCTTCCACGTGCGGGACGCGGCGTCCGCCGACGACGACCTGCGACATGCGCTGCGGCGTGCCCGCGCCGGGCTCGCGCCGGAGCGCCCGCGGGGCGGACTGGTGTTCAGCTGCAACGGGCGCGGCACCCACATGTTCCCCGGCCCCGACCATGACGCGACGGCCATCGCGGATGAGCTGTCGGCGGTGCCCACGGCCGGCATCTTCTGCAACGGAGAGATCGGCCCGGTGGGAGGCAAGAGCTTCCTGCACGGCTTCACCGCGACCATGGCCGTCTTCTCCGGCGGCTGACCCCCGTGATATGTCAGGTCCCTGTCCGCAGGGACTGACATTTTCTTGAACGGCGTGACATGATTGGGGGGTAGTGACGCCGCCATGTGGCATGGCGGACTCTCCCCGGCAGTCAGGCGAACGGAGTCATTCATGGCAGAGGAAGAGGGTGGAGGCGGCCGCGGCCGCGTGGGCCTTGAGATCTTCGCCCAGGTGCAAGACATGCTCGCGCAGGAGAAGCTCACCCACTCCGAGGCGTTCCGACGCATCTCGGAGGCCACGGGTCGGCTTCCGGGCACCGTGGCGGCGAACTACTACCGGATCGCACGCATGCAGGGGTTGACCCGCACACGCAGCGGCGGCCCCGGCCGGCCCCGCGGCCGCCGCGCGGCCGTGGCGAGCGGGGACGTGGGCACCGCGCTCGCGCGCGCCACCCAGGCGCTCGACGAGCTCGCGTCGGCCCTGCGCCGCCAGGAACAGGAGATCACGCGCCTGCGACAGGAGAACGAGAAGTTCGACGAGATCCGGCGTCTCGCACGCCGCGTCGCGAAGTAGGTCAGACGGGCACGACCGGTCGTTTCGGGGCGCGCTCCGCGAGGACGCGGCCCACGTCCGCCAGCGGGATCTCGTGC
>JBFLWO010000100.1:0-6888 GCA_040757755.1 Actinomycetota bacterium | reverse complement strand
CGCGGCGCGCGGCGGCGGCCGCGGCCTCGGCCGTGTCGCGCGCCAGGGAGCCGAGCCCGGCGGCGCGGGCGGCGAGGGCGAGGTCCGCCTCCACCATCGCCTCCTCGAACGCGTACCCGTGCTCGCGCAGGCTCGCGCGGGCCGCGAGCGCGTTGCGGGTCACCGCGTCGGGGTCGCGGCGGTGCGCCGCGAGGCGGGCGCACGCCGCCGGGTAGTGGTAGCCGCGCACCTGGCCGCCGAGGCCGGCGAAGAGGGCGGCGCTGCGCTCGACCTCCTCCGCGAGCTCCCCCCACCGCCCGAGGGTCGCGAGCGTGGAGAACCGGATCCAGGCGATGACCGGGGCCGCCACCTGCAGCAGGCCGCGCCGCGCCGACACCGCCTCCAGCCTCTCGAGCTCCCGCAGGGCGTCCTCCGCCCGCCCCACGTCGGCGAGGACGATCGCCCGGTACGCGTGCGCGTACGGGAGCATCGCCAGGACGTCCTCCGCCTCGCGGCGCTCCAGCTCGCCGATCGCCTCGCCCAGGGTCCCGAGCGCCTGGTCGCCCCGCCCGCGCGGGTGCTGCACGAGGAACGCCCGGATCGACAGGACGTAGGCGGGCAGCACCGCCCAGCCGCGCGCCGCCGGCAACGCCATCGCCGCCGCCAGCTCGTCCTCCACCCGGTCGTAGCGGCACGCGTAGCCGTAGAGGCGTGCCGTGGCGATGCGCGCCGCCGGCAGCATCGGCGCCGACGCGTCGATGCGCGGCAGGAACCTCCGCGCCGCCGCCATCCCCCGCCGCTGCCGGCCACCCGCCGTCACCAGCGCGCGCCCCAGCGCGAAGAACGCGGACGCCGCCCTCCCGTGCTCGCCGATGGCGGTGAGGCGGTCCACGGCCGACTCCAGCGCGTCGATCGCATGCCCGTAGTCGCCGCGGGCGAACAGCAGCGTGCCGTGCGCCAGGAGCAGGGCGGGCCGGTCCGCCCACAGCGCGGGGGGGATCTCGTCGAGCCAGCGCCGCAGCCGCTCCGCGTCGGGGGAGTGGACGACCGCCTCCGCGACCGGCTCGAGGGCGTCCACCGCCGCCTCCGGCGCCCCCGCCGCCAGGTAGTGCGGCACGGCCTCCAGGGGGGCCCCGGCCTGACGCCACGCGTCACCGGCCCGCCGCTCCAGGTCCGCCACGTCGGCGCCGCCGTCCGCGAGCCGCCGCCGCAGGAACCTGGCGAACAGGTGGTGGTAGCGGAACGTGTCCCCGTCCTCGCCGGCGGCCCGCACGATGAACAGGTGCCGCGCCTCGATCTCCTCGATCACCGCCCGGGCGTCGTCGGACCCGGTCACGGCCGCCGCGACCTCCGGGGTGAAGCGCTCCAGCACCGCCGTCGCCAGCAGGAAGTCCCGCAGCACGCCCGGCTGGCTCAGGAACGCCTCCTCCGCCAGGTAGTCGAAAAGGTGCGCGGCGGCGTCGGAGCCGGGATCCGGCAGGGTGCCCCCCGCCTGCGCCGCCAGGACGACGCCCGTCACCCAGCCCTCCGTGCGGCGGTGCAGGTCCCGGACCGCGGCGGGCGGCAGGTCGAGCCCCTGGGCCCTCACGAGGTCCGCGCTCTCGCGCTCCGACAGCGCCAGGTCCGCCTCGCCGACCTGCAGCACCCGGCCCGACGCCCGGAGGCGCGACAGGGGCACCGGCAGCATCGCCCGGCTCGCCACCGCGAGGTGCACGTTCGGGGGCAGGTCCGCCACCATGAGCGCCAGCGCCTCCGCGCCCGACGCGCCGAGCAGGAGGTGCGCGTCGTCGATCACCACGACGATGTCCTCCGGCACGGTGGCCAGCACCTCGTTGCACAGCTCCGCCACCTGCGCCCGCGGCGGCCCCGCCAGGGCGAGCCGGGCGCCGAACCCCGGGACGCGCTCCTCGATGCCCGCGGCGACGTGCGCGAGCAGCACCCCCGCGTCGTGCATACGGTCGTCGCAGCCCAACCACACCCACGGGTGGGGGCACTGCTCCACGGCCTGCGCGAGGAGCGTCGACTTGCCGTACCCGGCGCTCGCCACCACCGTGACGAGGCGCCGCGACAGCCCGTCGACCACGCGCCGCACGAGGTCCTCGCGCGGCAGGCTGTCGTCGGGCAGGCGCGGAGCGAGCATCCTGGTTCGGAGGATCGGGGGGACACTCATCGGGCCCTCAATCTCTCGACGCCGGGGTTTCGCCGCAAGGGAGTGCCCGCACGCGGCGGCCCGCCCGCCCGGACGCGGGTGGATGGGAGGTGACACCTCCATCCGCGGCGGGTAGCCTGCCGCGCGGATCCCGGGAGGTGACGGTGCAGGCCGACGTCGAACTGCTGCGCAACGCCTACGACGCCTTCGCGCGACGCGACCTGCCCGCCGTCCTCGACATCATGCACCCCGACATCGAATGGGTGATCCCCGCCGGCGCCTCGTTCGGCGGCGTCCACCGCGGCCACGTCAGCGCCGTCCGGAAGGTCCTCATGTCGGCGCCGGCGGACGGCAACGCGTTCCGCACCGAGCCGGAGGAGTTCCTGGAGGCGGGCGGCGCCGTCGTCGTGCTCGGCAACCACCGGGGGCGGGTCGGCGGCGACGGCGCCGAGTTCGAGATCCCGTTCGCCCACGTCTGGGAGCTGCGGGACGGCCTCGTCGTGCGCTGCCGCAGCTACGTCGACACGGCCCAGCTGAACGCGGTGCTCGCCGCGGGCCCCTCCCACCCCTGACGGGCCCGGCGCGGCGGGGCGTCAGCCCTGCGCCGCGGCCACCCGCTCCCCGGTCGCGACGGACAAGGGCCCCACGAGGCGCGCCCCCGCGTCGATCACGGCGCCGTCCCCCACCACGACGTCCTCCAGGCGCGCGCCCTCGCCCACGTGCACGCGGGCGCCGACGACGGCGTCGACGAGGTGGGCGCCCGGCCCGATGCGGGCCTCCTCCCCGACGACGCTCCGCCGCACGCTCGCGCCCGGCCCCACCCGCGCGCCGCGGCCGATCACCGCGAGGGCGTCCACGTCGGCGCCGTCACCCACCTGGGCCCCGTCGCCCAGCCACCGCCCGTCGTGGGGGATCTCGGTCCGGATCGCGCCGCTCAGCACGTCGAGGGTCGCCGCCAGGTACGCGGCGGGGTTCCCGATGTCACGCCAGTACGCGTCCGACGGGAAGCCGAACAGGCCGCCGCCGGCGGCGACGAGCGGGAACGTCTCCCGCTCGATCGACACGGCCCGCCCCGCCGGGATCGCGTCGAGCACGGACCGGGAGAGCAGGTACGTGCCGGCGTTGATGAGGTACGGCTCCCCCGGCAGGAGGTCCTCGCGGCACGGCTTCTCCAGGAACTCCGTGACGCGGCGCTGCGGGTCGAGGCGCACCAGGCCGAACGCGGACGGGTCGTCGACGGGGGTGAGCGTGAGGGTGCCGGCGGCGCCGCTCGCCCGGTGCGCGTCGCGCAGGGCGCCGAGGTCGAGGTCCGTGAGGATGTCCCCGTTTCGCACGACGATCTCGTCGCTGTCGATGAGGGCCTCCGCGTTCTTCACCGCCCCCGCCGTGCCGAGCGGCTCCGGGTCGACCACGTAGCGGATCCGCATCCCCAGGGACGCACCGTCGCCGAAGTGCGCCTCGATCGCGTCGGGGATGTAGCCGCACGACAGGATCACGTCGCGCACCCCGTGGCGGCGGAGGTGGTCGAGCTGGTGCTCGACGATCGGCCGGTCGACGAGGGCGAGCATCGGCTTGGGGCGGGTGTCGGTGAGGGGGCGCATCCGCGTGCCCTCACCGCCCACCAGGATCACCGCCTGCATCGCCGTCCCCCCGCCGCGCGAGCCGTCAGCACCGGCCGATGCCCTCGTAGACGAAGCCGGCGGCGCGCATCGCCGCCGGGTCCAGGGCGTTGCGGCCGTCGATGACGAGGGGGTGCGCCATCGTCGACGCGGCCGCCGCCCAGTCGATGCCGACGATCTCCGGCCATTCCGTCACGAGGACCGCGGCGTCGGCGTCCACCAGGCACCGGGTCGCCGAGTCGCACAGGTCGACGCCGGTCATGCGGTCGCGGGCGGCGTCGAGGGCGACGGGGTCGAAGGCGCGCACGTGCGCGCCCTCGGCGAGCAGGCGGGCGGCGAGGACGAGGCTGGACGCCTCCCGCATGTCGTCGGTGTTCGGCTTGAACGCCAGGCCGAGCATGGCGATCGTCATCCCCTCCAGGGACCCCAGGTGCTTCTTCAGCTTGCCCACCACGCGGCGCTTCTGCAGCTCGTTCACCTCGATCACGGAGGTGAGGAGCTGGAAGTGGTACCCGCTGTTGCCGGCGAGCTGCTTCAGGGCCGAGACGTCCTTCGGGAAGCAGCTGCCGCCGAAGCCGATGCCCGCGCGCAGGAAGGCGGGGCCGATGCGGCTGTCGAGGCCCATGCCGTCCGCGACGACCGACACGTCGGCGCCGACCTCCTCGCAGACGTTCGCGATCTCGTTGATGAAGCTGATCTTCGTGGCGAGGAACGCGTTGCTCGCGTACTTCACCATCTCCGCGGTGGGCACGGAGGTGCGCAGCACGGGGGCGCCGAGCGGCGCGTACAGCTTCGCGACCCGGTCGCCGTCCTCCGGGCGGAACTCGCCGACGACGACGCGGTCCGGGTGGATGAAGTCGTCGACGGCGGAGCCCTCCTTCAGGAACTCCGGGTTCGACGCGTAGCCGACGCGCGACAGGCCGCGGGCGTCGAGCTCGGCGCGCACGCGCTCCCCGGTGCCGACCGGGACGGTGCTCTTCATCACGAGCATGTGGCGGGAGTCCGCCCCGGTGGAGCCGAGCTCCTCGACGACGCCCATTACCCGGGACAGGTCGGCGTCGCCGGAGTAGGTGGGCGGCGTGTCGACCGCGACGAACACGATGTCCGAGGCGTCGAGCATCTCCTTCAGGGAGAGCGTGAAGTGCAGCCGGTCCCGGTGGCGGGCGATGAGCTCGTCGAGGCCCGGCTCGTGGATCGGCACGTGCCCGTTGCGCAGCGCCTCCACCTTCGCGGCGTCGATGTCGCGCAGGGTGACGCGGTGCCCGAGGGACGCGAGGCAGACGCCCGTGACCAGCCCGACGTATCCGGCGCCGACGACGCCGATGCGCTCCCCGTTCTCGTCGCTCACGGGGTGGAGGCCTCGAACTCGATCTCCATCGGCGCGTCGGTGGCGCCCTTCGGCAGGCGCGCCTTCGCGGGCGGCAGTGTGGAACGGGCGATCGCGTTCATCGTCTCCGAGTTCAGGTCGTTGTCCAGTGTGTTCGAGACCCAGTAGGCCATGCCGTTCTCCTTCCATCCGACGCGCATCAGGTTGCGCCCGTCGTAGAAGGTGAGCAGCTTCCGACCGCCGCGCGGCAGCACACCCGTCTCGCCGTCCAGGACCGGGATGCCGTCATCCCATTCCGTCTGGGTGATGCTCCAGTACTTGTATGTGCGGCCGATCTCGAACACGAGCTTAAGGGCCCAGGGACCCGTGCCGCCCGTGTTGATGCGGTACAGACGTACGCGACGCAGGCGCGAGCCCGGCGGGACGCGCGTCGGCACCTGCAGCTTCATGTCGCCGCCCACGCTGCGCTGGGCGCTGCGGATGACGTCGGCGAGCGCGGTGGTGGTGACGGTGTCGGCCTTCACCGGCGCCGGGGGCGGCGGGGGCGCGACGAGCGAGCCGTCGAAGTTCGCACCCAGGATGACCTGCACGTCGACGCCCTTGCCGAGGCTGGTCTTGGCGGGGGTGAGCCCGGTGTACGGGCCGAAGAGCTTCTGCACCGCACGCCCCGCCTCACGCCTGTCGGGCGCGTAGAACACCTCGGTCTCGGTGTGGTCGAAGCTGTCGGCGTTGCCGGCGGGCCGCGCGTTGTACCCCTTGGCGGCGAGCGCGCGGGCGCCGGCGTCGGCGGCGAGGACCCGGCCGTTGCCGTTCAGCACCGCCACGCGCACCTGGGAGGGCACGACCTTCTTCGTCGGCGCCTTCTCGATGAACTCCGGGTTCTTCCAGCGGTCGACGACGTCCGCCACCTCCCCCGGGGTGGTGCGGATGATCGACGCGCCGTTCAGCATGTCGAGGGAGCCGTTGATCCGGTACCGGCCGATGCGCGCCTTGTCGACGGTGAGGGCCAGCTCGAGGACCTCGAGGAGCTGGCCGCGGCTCGTGATGCTCATCCGGATGTTGTCCCGGAAGATGCGCCCGAAGTTGGGGAGCTTCAGCAGGTTGCCGATCCGCTTGGTCTGGCGCTTCACCTCGCTCAGGAACTGCTGCTGGCGGTTGATGCGCTGGTAGTCGGAGTCGGTGTGGCGGTACCGGGCGAAGTCGAGGGCGTCGTCGCCGCCCAGCTTCTGGTACCCGGGCTGCAGGTCGATCGTGGCGTACGACGCGCCGCCCTGCGAGTTGTCGTTGAAGTAGCGGCGGTCGACGTCGATGTACACGCCGCCCACTGCGTCGACGAGGCGCACGAAGCCCTGGAAGTCGATGTTCACGAAGTGCTGGATGGGCTCGCCGGTGAGGGACTTCACCGTCTCCATCGTGAGCTTCGGCCCGCCGTACGAGTACGCCGCGTTGATCTTGTCCGAGCCGTAGCCGGGGATCGGCACGTACAGGTCGCGGGGGAACGACAGCATGGAGATGAAGTCCCGGTCCGGGTCCATCTTCACGAGGATGATGGAGTCGCTGCGCCCCGGGTCCCCGTCGTTGCTCTTGCCGGCCCTCTTGTCGGAGCCGATCAGCAGGATGTTGATCGGCTCGCCGGGGATCACCGGGTCGGTCGCGGCGATCGCGGCCTTGAACTCGGGGGTGTCGGGGCTCGCCGCCTGGATCGAGTCGTCGACGAAGAGCAGGAACGCGGTGCCGAGGGACACGACGACGCCGATGAGCCCCCACACCGCCCACAGCACCCACGACAGCCAGCGGCGGCGGCGGCGACCGGT
>JBFLWO010000099.1:0-6980 GCA_040757755.1 Actinomycetota bacterium | reverse complement strand
GCGGCGGTCGCCGTCGCCGTGCGCGGCGCGTCCGTGTCGCAGGGGGTGGAGGGGATCCTGTCCGAGCCGGGGCGGGTCCTCGGGGTGGTGGCGGACAGCGCGGCGGCGGCGACGCTGGCGGTCGGGATCGTGCCGATGGTCGGCCTGGTGGTGCTGGTCCTCACGGATCTCGGGGCCGCCGACCGGTCCCGTGCGGCGTTCGCCGCCATCGCGCTCTCGCTTGCGGTGACGTTGCTCGTGTACGTGGGGGGGAAGGCGGCGGCGCTCGGCTTCATCGCGGTGACGCGGGTGGAGGAGCGCAACCTCATCTACCTGGAGGCGGTGGCGATCGTCGCGACCGTGGCGGTGCTGGGGCGCGTGCCGCTGAGCCGCTGGGTGGGGGTGGCGGTCGTGGTGGCGGGGGGCGCGTTGAGCCTGGATGTCGGCGGGGTGGCGGGCACTCCGATCCTCTCGGAGGCGCCCGGGCTGTCGTGGGCGTACTACTCCGCGTCCGGCTACCGGGATGTCCTCCTCGTCTGCCTGGCGATGGCGGCGCTGCTGGTGGGCCTCGTCCGCGGTCGCCGCGGGGGTGTCGCGCTGGTCGCGGCGGCGCTCGTGGCGTGGCTCGTGTGGAGCGGGTCCCAGGCGTTTCGGGGGGACCGCCATCAGGCGCGGGTCACCGCGGACTTCTGGCTTCGTCCGGCGCGCGACTGGGTGGACCGCGCGGTCGCCGGCCGCAGGGTCGCGGTGCTCGTGACGGAGGAGGACAGCGACCCCAACGGGCTCTGGTCCCTTGCGTTCTGGAACCGTTCGGTGTGGTCGTTCGCGACTGCGGATGCGGGAGCGTTGGGGCTCGCGGGCACGCCGACGCAGGTGGGGCCGGAGGGAGCGGTGGGCGTGCGGGGAAGCGGGTTCCTGCTGCACGGGTCGTCGGTCCTGGTCGGCGGGGTGGACGTCGCGGTGCCGCCGGGTGCGCGTTACCGCCTGACGGACCTCGCGGGTGCGACGACGGTGGAGGGCTCGGGCGAGCCGGTGGGCCTGGCCCGCGTGCAGGCGCGGGCGCGGGGACGGACGCCCGACGGGTGGATGGGGGGAACCCTCACGGTGACCCGCTACGTGGAGAAGCCCGGCGGGCGCGTGATCGTCCCGCTTGATGGGCGGACCCCGGTGGTGACGACTCCGCGAACCGTCGTCGCCACCGTCGCGCAGACGGGCCTTCGGGTGCGTGCGACGGTGCCGCCGGGTGGCAGCGTCGCGCTGGCGGTGCCGGTTCCTCGGGGCCCCTTCACCCTGACCGTGCGGGTGCGTCCGACGCAGTCGCCGGTGTCCCTCGGTTTGGGCGTGGACACCCGGGAGCTGGGGCTGCGTGTGGGCGCGATCGAGATCCCGGGGCTGTCACCCTTCTGACGAGAGGTGTGGCGCGCCGGCGCCACGGCGCAGCCGCTCTTCCCGCTCGCGCCTTGGGACCTGGCGTTCTCGAGTGCCCGCCGCTCGGGGCCACCGCCGCGGTCACGGGAGCCTGTTCTCGTAGCGTTTGAGGGTGCAGGTCGGTGGGTTGACGCCGGCGTGGTTGCAGGGGCGGTTCTCGTGCCCGGGGCGGGACGGGCGAACGTCCGTGAAGACGTAAAGCACGCATGGCGTGAGGCCGATCGGCGCGGGCCTGCAGAAGACGATCTTGGCCTTCACCTTGAGGAGCCTCGGTAACGAGCCGTCCCTGCTGGACACCTGCGTCCAAAGGGGAAGCCACACGGGCGCGTCACGGCCCCGCCTGCCGGATGCGTCGAACGTGAGGTGCCTCCTGGCGCCGAGACCTCCTGCGCGTCTTCTGGGTCGTACCTCGACCCAAGTGCCCTTGCATAACGGAATGCTCACGCCCTCGGGCAGGACGGATCCGCTGATGGGAGTGCGTCCGCCGCAGGTCCGGCTGTGAAACCCGCTATGGGGAATCTCGTCGAGGACGGTGTCCCGGCCAGGCCTGTAGGTGTGCCGGATCTCTGCCCGGAGGAGCTGCCATCCCGCGCGAACTCTTGATCGGATCGCGAGCGTCGTGGTGTCGCCGCGGATCACCGTCTCACGAGCGGGGGCCCCGCGGTCCGACCGCGTGTCCTCGTCGGGCATGAGGCGCTGCGCGATCGAACTCCGAGCGATGGTGACCCTGTCGGCCTCGGGCACGGACACCGACGGGGACCAAGGGACCCCAATGACCACCATGGGTTCGTGCTCGGGTGCCGCACTGCCGGTCGGCGCGAGGATCAGGGGCGAGGACAGCGCGACGACACTGCCGAGGAGGAGGGCACGGTGGTGTCGGTGGGGCGCGCCCCGCGTGCGGGCCATTGCCGCAGTCACGTAAGTCTGTAGTCGTAGCGCGTGAGGGTGCACGTCGGTGGCTTGACGTCGGCGTGGTTGCACGGCCTTTCCTCGTGCCCTGAGCGGGACGGGCGAACGTCGGTGAAGACGTAGAGCCTGCATGGGGTGAGGCCGATCAACACGGGCCTGCAGAGGACGATTTTCGCTTTCACCTGGAGTCTCGGCGTCCCCTCGGTCCAGCTGGTCGCCCGCGTCACGAGCGGAAGCGACACGCGTGTGGCCAGACCACCCGCACTGGTGGCATCGAGGGTGATGTGCGCCGTGTCGGCTGCGTGGGGCGTCTCGCCGGGACGCGCTTCGATCCACGCTCCCTTACACGCAGGAATGGTGATGTTGGGGCCGCTGTACACGCCGCTGATCTGGTCTTCGGCGCAGCCTGGGCTGTCGCCGCCGGAGTAGAGCCCGCTGGGCCGCGTGTCGAAAATCCAGTCGGGGCCGTGCCTGTAACTGTGTCGAATCTCTGCGCGGGAGAGGCGCCATCCCGCGTTTGCCTTCGGCCGGATCGAGAGCGTGGTCGTGTCGGTGTCGACGTCGAACATGTAGTTGAAGGAGCGGACGCCCCTATGGGCAAGGGAGGTTCGCGCGATGGTGACCCGATCCGCCTCGGGGATGGACACCGACGGCGACCAGGGGACCCGTGGACCGCCCGGGGCCTGGGCTCGGGCCCCGCGTTCGCTGGTGGTGCGCAGGCAACGAGCGAGGACAGGGTGAGCGCCGCGGTGGAGGCCGGGGCGGCGGCGGTGGGCTGTGCGCCGGCGCGTGGGGGTGGTTGCCGCTACCACGCGCGCGTGTGGGCGTAGCGTCTCAGCGTGCATGTCGGTGGGTTGGCGCCGGCGCGGTTGCAGGGCTGGCTCTCGTGCCCGGGGCGGGACCGGCGGAGGTCGGTGAACACGTAGAGCGCGCACGGTGCGCGACCGCTCGGGGCCGGTCTGCACAGCACGAATTTCACCCTTACCTTCAGCTTCGGCGCGGCGTCACGGCTGATGGCCACCGTCACGAACTGGAGCCGCACGGACGCGTCAAGTCCCCGGATACCGGCTGTGTCGAAGATCAGAGCCCGCGCGAGTGGTTCGGGGCCGGTCCCGCCCCGCACTCTGATCGGTGCGCCCTTGCATGACGGCAGCCAGACGGTTGTGGATGTATAGAGACCATCGAGGGAGGGAAGGGTCGCACAGTCTGAGTAGAACCCGGGGTGGCGCCCAACATTGGGAACCGAGTCGATTATCCGGTCGGCGCCGTGCCGGTAGACGTGCCATATCTCAGCGCGGACGAGGCGCCATCCCGCGTTCGCCTTCGGCCGGATCGCGAGCTCGGTCCAATGGGTGCGGAAGGACGCCGGGTCCGGGCTGTCCTCGGCCCACTCCGTGTTCGTCGCCCATGCGACCCTGACCCTGTCCGCCTCGAGGACTTGCCCCGAGGGAGACCACGGGACACCCACGACGTCGGTCGGCTCGTCGAAGGGCCCCGCGATTGCCGTTGGCGCAATGGCGAAGAGCAAAAGGGCGACCGCAGCGATGAGAGGCAACACGCGGAGGCCCGGGTGGGCTGCCCGCCAGCGGGCGGGGAGGGCATCCTCAATGACTCGACGTCGACGCAAGGCGTCTTCGCGGCCGCGTCGCCCGTGGGTCGGGGCTTGCCGGTCGCACGTCATGTTGCGCCTCGACAGCCAGCCGTCCTCAGGCACGGCAAGGGGTGGCAGGCACTCGGAGTCATATCGTGGGTCGGCGGCGGCACCTGCGGTGCGCGCGCAGGAATTGCGCTCAGGACGAGAGTCTTCGGTCGTGCCAGGTGGCCGGATCAACGCTGCCACCACCCGCGCGGAGTGTAGTCGGAGCGCGTCAGTGAGCACGTCCGGCGGAAGAATCTTGCGTCGTTGCAGTCGTACCAGCTTCCCCCGTCCCGCCCGGGAAAGGCTGGGCGCAGGTCGGTGAAGACCCATCGCGTGCACGGCCCCGGGCCCATCGCGGCGACGACCCTGCAGAAGACGGCCACAACCTTGATCTTGAGACGAGGCGAAGTGTCGGTGCGGGTCGCTCGCGTCTCAAGGCTCAACTTGAACGGCTCGTCGATGCCCGTGATGCGTGTCGTGTCGAGGATCGCGACACGGGCGTTGACGTGTTCAGGACGTGTTCCGCGCTGCACGACGACGGCCACGGCCTGGCAAGAGCCCGTCCACAGGATATCGTAGGCGAAACGCTTGCCAGGGCCGACGCGCTCCCCGCAGACGCGACCGGGATGGGTTCCGAGCGCAGGGTTGGAGGTGGTGATCGCACCGCGGCCAGGCTCATAGACGTGGCGCACCTCCGCACGTAAGAGCCGCCACCGCGGGTAGTGCGACGCGATCTCGACCGACGTGTAGACGCGACGGGTGCCGGACGGGCCTGGGTGCGCGCTCCAGAAGACATTCAATATGTCTGTCTCGGGTACGGACACCGACGGCACCCAGCCGCCCTCGGAGACGGGGCGGAGGTTCTGCGGCGATGCCCCACCGGTCGGCGCGAAGGCAAGGAGGGACGTCAAGGCAACCGCCGCGACGGCCGGGAGCGCGCGGAGGTCTCGGTGCCTCGGCGCGCGTCGCCGGGGCGCGTCGGTGTCGAGGTGGGGCGCGGGCCCAGGTAGCGGCACAGGGGGAATCTCCGTTCGCGGTGAGTGTGTGAACGGCGGGAAGAACGTGCACGTCGCCTCCGCGCAACGAGGAAGCGGTTGGCGACCCTCGCGTGCGGTGACCATCGCGTCAAGGAGGACCCGACACAGACGTCTGAAGATGTGGTGCGGACCGAGCGCCCGGGCGTCGGGTGCGCCCTACAGGGGTGCTGTCAGCAGCGGCCGGAGCCGTTCGCCCTGGCAACAGCGGCGAGGATCCCGTCGCTGCGCACAGGGCCGGTGATGACGCATGCGGTGAGCCGGTCGCCGTTCATCACGATGATGGTCGGCAGGGTGGTGAGCCCGTACTTGGCGAACGTGATGTGCCCGTCGTCGTGCACCGTGGGCGCGATGAGCCGAGGGTGTTCCGCGGAGGCCTCCCGGGCGATCGCCCGCGGCGAGTCCTGCAGGGCGATCCGGACGGCCCGGAGGTCCGAGCGACCCATGGCGTCCGCGATCTGCTCCTCCTGCGCGACGCAGTCATCGCACCAGGAGGCCGAGAAGACGAGGAGGCGGAGGCGCCCCTTCTGCGCCTCCTGCTCGACTGCGCGTTTGATCGCGCGGCCGCGGACCGACGGGCTCTGCGGCGCGGGCTGTGCCGTCGCGACCGGTGGAGTGAGCGCGGGGTCCGGGTCGATCGCGACCGGGATCGCGAGCAGGGGAAGGGCAGCGAGGGCCGCGAACGCCCATCTGGCGCGGGCGACGCCGCGGCGGGGTATCGCACGAGGCAGGAGCAACGGGGCGAGCAGCACAGCGACGACGAGGATCGCGGCGAGCACCTGGCCAAACCCCCGGAACAGGCCGGTCTGGTTTCCGAGGAGGTAGCCGAAGATCACGAGAGCGGCCGCGCCCTTCCCGACCGCCGCCCACTCGAACGCGGTGCGCAGGAGCACCGCGGCGAGGAACGGGAGGACCACGACCCCCACGATTCCGAAGTTCACGAACCCCTCGGCGAGGATGCCCGGGGGGAACGTCGCGGTGGCGCCGACCGCGTCGCTCAGGCCCGGGACGATCGCATCCTGGGCGTCGACGATCCCGAACGCCGTCGGCTTGCCCGTGAAGACGGACCGCGGCAGGTACGTCCAGAAGACGTCCTCGACGAGGGTGCGCCCCCATTCGAGGTCGGTGACCCGGGCGAGGGCGTTCGTGAGGAAATTGAACCCGTCGAAGGTCTTCGCGGCGTAGGCGGCCCACTCGACGGGGTTCAGGGTGAGGCGCCCGGAGTTGCGCAGCGAGACGAACACGACGCCCAGCGCCGCCAGCACCCCGAAGCTCCCCGCGACGGCTCGCGTCGGGATCCGCCGGTGAGTGACGTGGTAGGCGACGAGCAGCTGAACCGCCGTCACCACCACCAGCTGCCGGGATCCGAGCAGCAGTCCCATCAGGAGACCGACGACGCACGCGGTGAGCGCGTACACGGCGACGACCCTCCGGCCCGACCCGCCGCTCTCCTCGATCCGCCTCGCGGCGTGCATGGCGAGGAGGACGGCGCCGATCGTGAACGCGAGGAAGCCGACGCTCAGGTAGCCGCGGCCGGCGAGCGCCCGGAGCATCGCGTCCCGCAGCTCGCCCGTGAGGAGCTCCGCCGGTGAGTAGTTCCAGGCGCCCGCCAAGACAAGCGTCGCCTCGATCGCGAGCACGCCCGCGAGCAGCAGCACACCGCCCCACAGAAGCTCGTGCCTGCCCGATCCGCGCCGATGAGGGCGTGACGCCGCGGTGGCGGCTCGGGCGGCGAGCGGGGAGAAGTAGCCCACCACGAACGCGATGAAGCCGAGTCCCGACAGGACCGCAGCCAGCGCGTAGTGAGGAGGAGAGAGGCGGAGATACCCCGTGACCGTGTCGAACGGGGGCGTGTCCCACAGCTGGAGGGCCGGGACCGCTCCGTACGCGAAGAGGTAGACCAGGGACGACAACCACAGCGGGTCGAACGGGTCGAACGCGCGCCCGGCACGCCGTGCGACGAGCAGCGGGAGCGGCGCCAGCCAAAGGCC
>JBFLWO010000098.1:0-7013 GCA_040757755.1 Actinomycetota bacterium | reverse complement strand
CCGCTCGGCCCAGGGTCGCCACGACGACGTCGAGCGTTGCCGTGAGCTACCAGGCCCCAGCGCCAGTCCAGAGCGCCGCCACCTCGCCGGCGCCTCCACCGGTGGCGCCGGCCGGTTCCGCACGGGCCAGCGCGCTCGCGATGGCGGCGTTCCGGCCCGGGCTTGAGGGCGCGCCGTGAGGAGGGGCCTCCTCGTTGCGGTGATGCTCCTCGCCGTCGTCGGTCCGGCTCTCTCCGCGGAGCCCGTCGCCCCGCCGCAGACGCGGGCCCTCAACGGTGCCTTCCTGGAGTACCTGCCTCCGCCTCCACGGCCGGGCGTCGTCTGCGTGGTCGACCGCGGCGTCCCGCTCACGCCCGACACCGAGCCCCTCATCGATGCGCGTGTCGCGGCCGATGCCGGCGGGTCGCTGGGCGACGCCGCGGACGAACACGGCAGCTTCGTGGTTGGGGTGCTCGGGGCTCCGCGTAACGGGTGGGGCGGGGTCGGCCTGTGGCCCCGCGCGCGCGTGGTGTCGGTCGCCGTGTCCGCCGCCGCCACCGGCGAGGACCTCGCGCGGGCCGTCGTTCGCTGCCTGCTGTCCCAACCGCTGGTAGTGAGCCTCTCGCTCTCCGACGACACCGGCAGCGCGGCGTTGGCGTCGGCCGTCGAGCTCGCCCGTGATCAGGGTGTCTCGGTGGTCGTGGCCGCGGGGAACACCGGTGGCGACCTCGTCGCACCAGCGAATCTTCCCGGCGTCCTCGCCGTCTCTGCCTCCGACCCGGGAACGGGGAGGCTGTGTCCCTTCTCGGCCCGCTCGCCGGTCGCGCTGAGCGCCCCGGGATGCGGGGTCCTCGTCGCCGGAGCGGACGGGGCGGTCGCGGCGCGAAGCGGCACGAGCCTCGCGGCCCCGCAGGCGTCGGCGCTTCTCGCGGCGCTTCGGGCATACGCCCCCCAGCTGGATGCCGCCTCCGCCGAGGCGATCCTCCGTCAGACGGCCCGCACCGTCACCGCGGGTGAGCCCCCGGTGCTCGACGCCGCCGCGGCGTTCCGTGCCGCGGGTCTCTCCGCTCTCGTGGACATCTCGTCCGAGCGCGTGCACGCCCTGGGAAACCTGTCCTGGCAGGTGAGCCCGCGGGCCCCTCGCCCGAGGGTCATCACTTGGAGACGAACAGGGGGGACCATCATCGTCCGGCTGAGCGCGTCGCCGCGCGGTCGCGTCGTCTGGGGTGGCCCCGGGCCCGTAACTCGGCTCGATCGTGCCGCCATCCGCGTCGGCCTCCGCGCACGGCCACGGCGGATCTGGCTCGTGGCCACCGGTCCGGACCTGCGCCCGTCGCCGCGCTACTGGCTCACCGTGCCGGCGCTCCTACGGACGCTCGCGCCGGAGGGCGTTTCGTGAGGTGGTACCTCGCCGCGACCCTGGCTCTCTCCGCCGCTCTCGCATCGGGGGCCGCTGCGGCTCCGTACGAGGTCACCGCCTGCGGAGCCGCGCCGGGCGGCGTCAACAACGCCTGGAAGGCCTCTAACACCACGCCGGGATTCTTGGACGTCACCCCGTCTTGCGTCGCGGGTGGCGCGTCCGGGGGCCTCATCGCGCAGGACGCGAGCAGCCCGGGTCTGCAGACGCCGCCGGCCGCGACGGCCGAGTGGCGCTTCTTCGCGCCGGCCGGGACGCTTGTGAGCGGTATCCGCGCCAGCCGCACCGGCTACGCCGAGCTCGACGATGGCTGGGTGGTGCGCCTCCTCGACGGCGCCGGCGGGGCGATCGAGTCATGCAGCAGCGGGCCTGGGGTTGCGCACTGCGACCTCGGCGCGTCAGGCGTTCCTCCGGGCTCGACGGCTCAGGCGCTCACGGCGACGGGCCTCGCGACGCCGAGCCTCGCGTACGGGGTCGCGTGCCGCGGTCCGGCCGCCTGCCAGAACGGGAGCGGAGGCACCCACCTCGTCGCGCTGGCGGTCCGGGGGGTCACCGTCGTGGTGGACGACCCCACCCCGCCCACCGTCGCGGGGGTGTCCGGGCCGCTGCGGGCCGCCGCGGGCTGGCTCCGCGGTGCGCAGTCCGTCTCGATCGCGGCGAGCGACGAGGGCGGGGGCGTCTCGACCATCGAGCTCCTGGCGGACGGACGCGACGCGCCCGTCGCATCGCAGGCTCTGGCGTGCGACTACACGCGGCCGGCCCCCTGCCCGTCGGCCGCGACCCAGTCGCTCGCGCTGGACACCGCCTCGCTCGGGGACGGGACGCACACCCTCCAGGCGGTCGCCTTCGACGCGACGAAGCCGTGGTCGACCGCGAACCGCGGGGCGAGCGCGGTCTGGGCGGTCCAGGTGGACAACACGGCGCCGGCCGTCACCGCGCTCTCCGTGGACGGAACCGTCCGGCCGCGCTCCCCGTTCTCCCTGTCGTGGGGCCCCAACCCTGTGGACCGGGGGTCGGCGGTCGTCAAGGCCGAGTGGCGGGTCCGCTCGTCCGGCGGCGCGACGGTCTCGACGGGAGCGGTGGAGCGGACGAACCCACGGGGGATCGATGGCCTCCGCGTCCCCCGGCACGGCGCGTGGCGCGTCGGCGTGCGGCTCACCGACGCCGCGGGCAACACGGGAGCCGAGCAGTCGGTCACGCTGCGGGCGGGCGCCGCAGCGCGCGCGGACGCGCTCGGCGTGCGCGTCGTCGGTCGCACGCTCCGCATCCGGCTGGCGCGCGTCACCCGGGGCGTCCAGCAGGTCCGCGTCCTTCGCGCCCGCCCCCGTCCGGCGCTGCGCAAGGTGCTCGGCGCCTGGCGCCTCCGGCCCCTCCGCGCGCGGACGCTGGTCGTGCCCGTGCCGCCCCGGGCTCGTGGCCAGGCGCGTCTCATCGTGCGATGGCGACCCGTGGGAGGGCTGCGGTGGCGCTCGGTCCTGGTGACGATCAGAAGGGCGGGGGTTCGATGAGGATCGCGCCGCGTGCGCTTCCCTGCGTCCTTCTCATGAGCCTCGTCCTTGCGCCGGCGGCGCTCGCCGACGTCACCTACACGCTGGCTCCGAGCTTCACCGGCGGGGCACGGAACCCGTCCGCCGGCGACGCCTTCGTGCCGTCCCTGCCGAACGTCGTCCGGGATTCCTCGAGCCCGGTGCCGGCGGGTTGGTGGGGGAGCCTGTTCTGGTGCAACGACCAGGGGCCCAACACGGTGATCTCGGCGGCGCGCGTGCAGGTGGTGCGGTGGCACGATCCGACCCTCGTGCGGGTCGAGTTCGGTCCGGCGCCCGACGGGTCGGGTGGCGTGAGCCAGCCCGAGAACACGCTGGTGAAGGGGGCGGCGACGACGCTGGCGCTCGGCCCCATGAACGCGCAGTGCGTCGGCGCGCGGGCGCGGCAGACGGGTGGGCAGAGCGGTCTGGGGGTGCGGATCTGGAACCTCACTCTCGCCGGGGTCGACATCACCGACCAGCAGGGGCCGGCCGTCTCGGCTCCCGCGGTGACGGGGCCGCAGGCGAACGGGTGGTTCACGGGGCCGGTGACCGTGGCGTGGACGACCTCCGACAACCTGGTCCTGCGGGGGCGCACCGGCGTGCAGATCGGACCGGCGAGCGAGGACAAGGGGGTCGCGCCGAACGGCGCGCAGAGCTCCGTGCTGGATCCGGGATCGGACGGCACGCACACGGTTGTCGTCTACCGGGAGGGGCAGGGGTGGCCGACGGCCTTCGCCTCCGCCGAGATCCGCGTCGACCGGACACCGCCGAGCGTCCCCGTGCTCGCGCCGGGGCAGCCGGCAGCGGACGGCTCCGTGACCGTCCTCGCCGGTGGCTCGGTCGACGCCACCAGTGGCCTTGACAGCTACGAGTACACCGCCGACGGCGGCGCCTCGACGCTCGCCTCACCCACGCTTCGACAGGCGGGGAGCTACCAGGTGCAGGCACGCGCCGTCGATCGGGCCGGGAACCGGAGCCGCTGGAGCCCCGAGGTGTCCGTCGTTGTGACGAGGACGTCCGGCGGCCTGGGCGGCACGGCCGAGCAGCTTCTGCCCGGCTCGACGGTGGTCCTGCCGGACTTCACGAACGTCCATCTCGCGCGGATCGGCTCGGCGCAGGCCCACGGCCGGAACCGCATCATCGACGGGCGCCCGGCCCCGTACATCCTGGTGACCTACGGACGCCGCGTCACCGTGACCGGGCGCTTCGCGCACCGCAACCACCGCGGATTGCGCGGTGCGACGGTTGTCCTGCGCTCGCCGCGGGGGAGGACCATCGCGACGACGCTGACCGACCGGCGCGGGCGGTTCGCGCTCGCGTTCCGACCGGCCCTGCCCGGTCGGTTCAGCGTGGCGGCGATCGGCGCACCGGAGGTCGGGACGTCCCTCGTCGTGCGCATCCGGCCGCGGGTGCGCCTGCTGAGCGTGCCGCGCCACGTCCGCGCCAGCGGGCACCTCACTGTGCGCGGCCAGGTCCTGCCCGGCTCCTGGGCTCGGGGCAAGAGGATCGACCTCCAGTTCCACGCCTTCGGCCGCTGGAACTCCGGGCCGAGCGGACGGGTCGGCCCGCGCGGCCGGTTCACGCTCACCTATCCGCTTCGGACGGTGGGCAGGTTCGAGATCCCCCTGCGGGTCGTCGTTCCGGCTGACCGAGGGTGGCGATTCGCGCCCGCCGCCAGCCGCGCGTTCGTCGCGGTTGTCGCTGGCTGAGACGACCCACCTGACGAGCGGGGTTCTGCCTTACGGCTACCTCCAAGGCGCTCGTAGTCGCCCCCCGAAGCCCCTGCAAGAGCACCACGCAGAGGACCGATGCCGGACCGGCTAACCTGCGCAGCGATGCCCGACTGGCTGGTCCCGCTTCTCTCTGCCCTTGCTGGCTCCACGATCACCGGAGGCGTGGCGTACCGGATCTTCACGCGGACAGCTGCGGAGCAGGCACGTACGCGTCGGGCCCAGATCTATGCAGAGTTCCTCGCGGCCGTGCGGCTCTACTTGGAGGCCCTGGAGTCTGCGGCGATGGACGGCCTTCGCATGGCACTTCCAGAGAACGTCCTCACCTACCTGAATAGCAAGGATCATCCGGGGATCCGTGATGAACGACGGCGAATCGCGGCGTGGGTCGAGTCCCTGGCCTTTGTCGCGTCACGGGAGATCGGTCAGCGCGCTAAGGAGCTGGTCCGCTACCTCGACGAGGATGAGTACTTCGAGATCGCTGCTGACCGGCTGCGGGTCGTCGGCGAAGACCGTGAGCGCGCCCGGGCTGTCCTTTACGAGGTAAACACCAGCGCGTGGACCCTTCTCGCCTCCCTTAGGGAGGAGATGCGAAAAGACGTAGCCACGGCACCACTCGAGCGCCCGAAGGTGGTTGTCACATCCGGCTGGCCTCCCATCGGCTCAACTCCTCTTCCGTCACCGGGCCGGCGAAATGGAGTGTCGCCGGCTTCGCCGAAGGTCCGCTAAGCCCGTGACTGCGGCGTATGGACTAGGAAGATGTTGAGGTCACCCAGACGGTCGGCGTCGCCGGGCCAGCGCACGGTCGCCCGCAGCTCGGTCTCGCTCGCCGCGTCCTGCCACGCGACGAACTGCGGGTGCGCGGCTAGCCTGTTCCGCGCCTTGCTGACGATCGCCGTCATCCCCTTCGCCCGGACGAACATGACGATTGCCAGCTTCGTGTCCCGCCAGCCGGTGTAGCCAAAGAGCTGGTTGATGGTGTCAGTGAAGCACTGCTCGCCGTCCCAAAACTTGCACTCGCAGATGAAGATGTTGCGGCCCTCGGACCGGGCAAGGATGTCGGTGTGGCCGCCCTGGTTATCGGTCTCGGCCGTGAAACCGTCGTAATGTGTCGTCAGTGCGGAAAGGACGACGTTGCGCCTGTCTTCCTCGCCCATCGGAATGTAGGTGCGGGGGTTCTGCTCGATGTGAAGGCACTGCTTGCGAATCACCTCGAGCACGTGTTCAAAGACGCGGCCGTCGAGCGCCGGCTCGAGCTTCGGGGGCTTGTCGTCGGCGCGCGTCTGTGGCAGGGACGGTACTGGGCGTCGGACGAGCACGTCGGCGATGTAGGTCCTCTCCCTGCCCTCGGCGGGCCGCCGTTCGGGGATTGAGGATTGGGCCAGATGTGCGTCGCGCTGAGCGATGCGGTGCTGCCGCCCCTCGATGGCCCCGCGTGCCTCCTGCTCGAGCCGGTGATTGAAGGAGTCGATGTCGGCCCGAGCGAAGCCGAGCCACTGGCTGACCGCGCCGAGCAAGCGACTGACCTCGCTGTCGATGTCTGGCTGGGTGTCGCGCGGATACTCGATCGTCACGACGAGGTCGCCATCCTTGATCCGCCCCCGCGGTGGATTGAGCGTGAAACTGCTTGGGCGCAGCGAGAAGACGCCGGCGTCGCCTTCGAAAGGCACGTGGACAACGACGCGATAGCCGGGGAAGTTGCGGGCCAGCTCGGAGGCGTGGTCGCTGAAGTATCGGCTGGTATCCCACGAAACGTCGATCTTCACGTCCTTGACCGGCTCCCGCCACAGCTCGCCAGTTCTCAGCTCGGGGCACGCGACGGCGAAGTGGTGCGCCAGGGCCGCTGCCCATCCGGCGACGTCCGCCTGCTTCAAGCTCTCTTCGGGCTCGGCCTCGACAGCCTCGCCCATCTTCTTCGCCTGGGCATCGAGCGCCCGCCGCAGGTCGCCCTCGTTGAACAACAACTGGTCCATGCCGACCGAGTATACGGACGCGTCAGGACGAGGACGGGCCTGCGAACGCTTGGGGCGCGGACTGGTCGCATCCCCCGTCACGCCGTATGGCCTTGACCGCACGGGGTCGTGACTCGGCGGGGCTGCAGGCGGGATTCTTCCGACACCTGGTGGACGCTGATGTGGCTCTGCGGCGTGACACCCCGGCTGGCGACCTCATCGAGGCCGGCCATACCCCGGGGCCCCGCCTTTCGGCGTTGTCATCCTGCGGGTCGCCGGGTCGTTCTGCGCTCGCCAATGACGCGAGCGGGACGCGGACCTCCCGAGCTCGGCCCTGACGCCGGGGTCGGATGATGAATGGGTCACGGCCGCGTCGGAGCCCGACCACGAGCATCGAGGAACTCGACTG
>JBFLWO010000097.1:0-7050 GCA_040757755.1 Actinomycetota bacterium | reverse complement strand
CGGGGCCACCCGGGTACGGACCGGGGCCACCCGGGCCACCGGGGTACGGACCGGTGCCGGGGCCGCCCGGGTACGGACCCGTGCCGGGGCCACCCGGGTACGGACCGGTGCCCGGACCACCCGGGTACGGATTCATGCACTGCGGCGGCGGCGTCCAGCCGGGCGGCATCGGGGTCGGCGGCTGGCACTCCGGCGGCGGCACGTAGCCGCCGGGCGGCGGGGTGCCGCCGGGCGGCGGCGTGGTGTCGGCCGCGGCCACGCCCGCGCCCAGCGCGAGGGCGGAGGTGGCGGCGAGAAGGGCGATGGAACGACGCACGGGGAGACCTCCCTGTCCGGTGTCATGCGTCCAATGACCCCGGTATCGGGGCACCCCCGCGATCCCTTAACACCCCCCGGCCATCAATATCTTGGTCCGGCGGCAGCAACGAAGGGCGCCGCGCCCACGCCGACGACCGCGCGCACCGCGCAGGGATCCACCCCGGCTCAGCGACAGCCCGTCCTGGGAGTGCGGCTGCGGGGACGGTCCCGCCACGCGGTCGAGACGGCTCCCCGGGCAGTCCTCCCCCGCGAGTCCGCTACCCCGAAGTCAGCGGGGTTCCCGCAGGGCGCGCGTTGCGATACAGCAATGCGCGCCCGTCATCGCCGGACGACGGGGACCCCCCGCCAGGACAAGTCGCCACGCACCACGACTCGAAAGTCCGTCACCAGCGGCCCGGCCGGGAACCGGGGCCGCCGGACTTTCGAGTCGAGCCCGCCTAGCGCTGCTTCTCGCGGATGCGCGCCTTCTTGCCGACCTTGCCGCGCAGGTAGTAGAGCTTCGCGCGGCGGACGTCGCCCTCCATGACCCGCTCGATCCGCTCGATCTTCGGGGTGTGGACGGGGAACGTGCGCTCCACCCCCACGCCGAAGCTCTGCTTGCGGACGGTGAACGTCTCGCGGGCGCCGTGGCCCTGACGCTTGATGCACGTGCCCTCGAACACCTGCACCCGCTCCCGGGACCCTTCGATGACCCGGAAGTGGACTTTCACGGTGTCTCCGGCCTTGAAAACCGGGATGTCGTCGCGGAGCTGGTCGCGCTCCAGAGTCTCGATGACGCTCATCTCGGCAGGCTCCTGTGGTCGGACGAAAAACGGCGGGCAGCATATCACCGCCCGCCCCCGTCACGGCCCGGCGGCCCCGGCGGGCCCCGGCGGCGGCCCCGTGTGCGCCACGCGCCACGCCTCGATCGCGCCGTGATCCCCGGACAGGAGCACCTGCGGCACGCCCCAGCCGCGGAACTCCGCGGGGCGCGTGTAGTGCGGGTGCTCCGTCCCGCCGCCGAGCTCCGGACCGAAGCTCTCCCGCGACAGGCTCTCCGCGTTGCCGAGGGCCCCCGGCAGGCGGCGGCCGACCGCGTCGATCACCGCCATCGCCGCCACCTCCCCCCCGGCCAGCACGAACGGGCCGAGGGAGATCGCGTCGTTCGCCAGGCGCTCGTGCACCCGCTCGTCGAACCCCTCGTACCGTCCGCACAGCAGCGTCAGCTCCGGCAGCTCCGCAAGCTCCCGCGCCACCGCGTCGGTGAACATCCGGCCCCGCGGCGTCAACACCGCCACCCGCCGGTCCTCCCGCACCCGCTCCGCCGGCACCCCGTGCACCGCCTCCAGGGCGGCGGCGACGACGTCGACGCGGATCACCATCCCCGGACCGCCCCCGTACGGCGAGTCGTCCACCTGGCCGTGCGACAGGGGCGTGTGGTCGCGCAGGTTCACGCACCGCAGCTCCAGCCCCGCCGAGAGCGCCGCCTGCGTCAGGTGCCGCGGGCGCCGCATCCAGTCGAACCACTCGGGAAACAGCGTGAGGACATCGATCCTCACGCCTCGTCCTCCCGGGGGAGGAGGTCGGGCCGCACCGCGATGCGCCTGCCCGGCACGTCGAGCTCCACCAGGGCGTCCGCCGTGAACGGCAGAAGGATGCTCCCCCCCTCCCGCGCCACCTCGAGCGCATCGTTCGCCGGGCCCTCGTGCACCTCCACGACGCGGCCGAGCGGCCGGTCGCCGGCGAACACCTCGCACCCCACGAGCTCCCGCACGTAGAACGTGTCGGCGTCGTCGATCGGCGGCAGCTCCGCCGCCGGCACCGCGACGTGCATCCCGGCGAGCGCGTGGGCCCCGTCCCGGTCCTCCACGCCGGCGAAGCGCAGCACCGGGCGCTGATCCGTGCCGCCGCGCTCCACCAGCACGAGCTCGACGCTGCGGCCCGCGTCACGCGCCACCAGCCGGGCGCCGGGAGCGAGCGTCGCCAGCGTCGGGCCGCTGGGACGCGCGTGCACGGCGCCGTGGACGCCGTGCGGGCGCCCAAGGCGGCCGATCGTCACCAGCCCCCCGGGCGCGCCCGGGACCGGCGCGTCAGACGTCGACGATCTCCAGGGTCGCCCGCGTGCCCTGCGCCCGCGACGCGGCGCGCAGAAGCTGCCGCAGGGCGCGGGCGTTGCGCCCGCCGCGCCCGATCACCTGCCCCAGGTCGTCCGGGGCGACGATCAGGGACAGGTGGATGGCGTCGCCGTCGTCCTCCCGCTCCACGCGCACCCGGTCCGGGCTGTCGACCAGGCCGCGCGCGAGCACGGCGATCATCTCCTCCACGAGCGGCGCGTCAGGACGCGGCGGTCGCCGCGCGCCCCTCGACGATCTTCAGGAGGCGCGCCACGGCGGCCGTGGGCTGCGCGCCCTGGCCGATCCAGCGGTTCGCCTTCTCCAGGTCGATCACCACGGTGGACGGCTCGGTGCGCGGGTTGTACCGCCCGATCGTCTCGATGGTGCGCCCGTCACGCTTGGAGCGCGCGTCCGACACGACGACCCGGTAGATCGGGTTCTTCTTGCTGCCCACGCGGGCCAGGCGGATCTTGACCACGTGCCTCCTCGGCGTTCGGTGCTGGTTGGCGTCCGGGCATTCTGCCGGTTCTCGCGGCCGAACGCATCCCGGGCCCGGTGTCACATGCCGGGAAACGACGGCATCCCGCCGCCCCGGCTCAACCTCTTCATGAACTTCTGCATCTGCTTGAACTGGTTCAGGAGCTGGTTCACCTCCTGCACCGTGGTGCCGCTTCCGCGGGCGATCCGCTGACGGCGGCTGCCGTTGATGACCTCGGGGCGGCGGCGCTCCGCCGGCGTCATGCTCAGGATGATCGCCTCGACGCGGTCCAGGTGGCGCTCGTCCACCCCCGCCTCCTTGAGCTTCCGCACGTTCCCGAATCCGGGGAGCATCCCGAGCATCTGGGACAACGGGCCCATCTTCCGGACCTGCTTCATCTGCACGAGGAAGTCCTCGAGGGTCATCTGGCCCCGCCGGATCTTCTTCTCCAGGTCCTTCGCCTGGTCGACGTCGACGGTCTGCTGCGCCTTCTCGATGAGGCTCAGCACGTCGCCCATGCCGAGGATCCGGGACGCCATCCGGTCCGGGTGGAACGGCTCGAGGGCGTCGACCTTCTCCCCCGTGCCGACGAACAGGATCGGCTTGCCGGTGACGGACCGCACGGACAGGGCGGCGCCGCCGCGGGCGTCGCCGTCGAGCTTCGTGAGGACGACCCCGTCGAACTGGACGGCGTCGGCGAACGCCTGCGCCACCTCCACCGCGGTCTGGCCGGTCATCGCGTCGACGACGAGGACGACGGAGGTGGGGGTCACGGCGTCCTTGATGCGGACGAGCTCGTCCATCATCTCGGCGTCGATCGTGAGGCGGCCGGCGGTGTCGACGATCACCACGTCGCGGCCGGTGCGCCGCGCCTCGTCCAGCCCGCGCCGCGCGATGGCGACGGCGTCCTTCACGTCCTCCCGGTGGACCGGCACCCCGATCTGCTGGCCGAGCACCGCGAGCTGGTCGGCGGCGGCGGGCCGGTGCACGTCACACGCCACGAGCATCGGGGCGCGGCCCTCCTGCTGCAGGTGGCGGGCGAGCTTCGCCGACGCGGTCGTCTTCCCGGACCCCTGCAGGCCCGCCATCAGGATGATCGTGGGGGGCTTCGACGCCATCGGCAGCCGCACGTTCGCGCTGCCCATGAGGCGCGTCAGCTCCTCGTTGACGATCTTCACGACCTGCTGGTCGGGGGTGAGCGAGGTGAGGACCTCGCTGCCCTTCGCCCGCTCCCGGATCGCGGAGGTGAGCTCGCGCACCACGGGGAGGCTCACGTCCGCCTCGAGCAGGGACATGCGGATCTGCCGCATCGCCTGGTCGATGTCGGCCTCGGTGAGCTTCCCCCGGTTGCGCAGACCGGAGAAGACGCTCTGGAGCTTGTCGGTGAGGGCGTCGAACATGAGGTGGGGCGCCCCGCGACGGCGGGGCGGCGAACGATTGTACTCCCGCCCCCGCCCCGGGCCGGGGGCGCGGGGCCGGACGCGTCAGGCGGAGGGCGTGAAGTCCGGGTAGCGGGAGGTGAGCAGGGACATGTAGCCGTTCGCCTGGGCCGTGAACCGCAGCGCGTACCGCCCGAGCGCCGCGACGCCGGGGTGGACGCGGCCGAGGAGCACGCCGAGCACCCAGTTGAACACGCCGACGATCGGCAGCGCGTAGCCGAGGATCGCCGAGACGATCGCCGCCGGGATCGCCAGGACGAAGCGGAACGCCACCGTCCAGCGGTTCTGCGGCGCGGGCGGGTCGACCTCCACGTCCACGGGGTAGCCGGACTCGCCGAGGAACCCGGGGTACGGGCTCGCCTCCACCGTGAGGTACGCGTAGACGTGGATGGTGAACCGCAGGTACGCGGCGAGGAAGTCGTGCAGGCCGCGCGGCGTGCGGCCGGCGACGAGCGTCACGACCCAGGAGGCCACGAGCGCGAGGACCGCCACGATCGACCACGCGTACAGCCAGATGACGAGCGGGATCGCGAGGATCGGCCGGAAGAACACGGTGAGGCGGCTGCGGCGCAGGTCGTCGGCGGCGGTGAGGCGGATGGGGTGGTCCACTGGTCGCTCCCTGGTCTGGCCGCGGGGGCCCGTTACTCCTCGGGCGCGAAGATCGCCCGGGCGAACGCCTCGGCGTCGAACGGCTGCAGGTCCTCCAGCTTCTCCCCGGACCCGACGAGCTTCACGGGGATGCCGAGCTCCCGCCGGATCGGCAGCACGATGCCGCCCTTCGCGGTGCCGTCCGCCTTCGTGAGGATGACGCCGGTCAGCGGCACGGCCTCACCGAAGAGCTTCGCCTGGCTCAACCCGTTCTGGCCCGTGGTGGCGTCGAGGACGAGGAGCGTCTCGTGCGGCGCCGTCGGGTCGACCTTCCCGGGCACCGCCGCCACCTTGCGCAGCTCCTCCATGAGGTTGTGCTTCGTCTGGAGGCGCCCGGCCGTGTCGATGAGGACGACGTCGGCGTCGCGGGACTTGCCGGCGGCGACCGCGTCGAACGCGACGGCCCCGGGGTCGGCGCCGGGCGCCTGGCGCACGAGCTGGGCGCCGGCGCGCTCCGCCCACACGGCGAGCTGGTCGACGGCGGCGGCGCGGAACGTGTCGGCGGCGCCGATCACGACGCTCTGGCCGAGCTCGGACAGCCGGTGCGCGAGCTTGCCGACGGTGGTCGTCTTGCCGCTGCCGTTGACGCCGACGACGAGGATCACGGTCGGCTTGCGCCCGAGAGGGATCCGCGCAGGCTCCGGCGCCATCTCCCGCGCCACGACGCGCCACAGCGCCCGGGCGAGGTCGGCGCCCCCCACGATGCGCCCCTGCTGCGTCTCGGCGCGCAACTCCTCGACGAGGGCGGTCGTGGCGTCCATGCCGCAGTCGGCGGTGACGAGGGCGTCCTCCAGGTCCTCCCACGTCTCCTCGGTGACGAGCTTCGGCGCGAAGATCCCGGCGAGCTGCGGCGAGATCGCCTGGCGGGGGCGCGTGAGGTTCTCGCGCAGCCGCGCGAACAGGCCGCGCCGGCGCCCGCCCTTCTCCTCCTCCACGGGCCCCGAGTTGTCGAGGGGGAGCCCGAAGAGCTCCGCCCACGCCGCCTGGTCCGCGTCACCCGCCACCCGCACCTCCCGCCGCTCGCAACGCCCGGCGGACGAACGGACGCGCCGGGCCCTCCACCGTGCGGGCCAGACGCCGGGCGATCACCTGGGACACCCCGTCGCTCATCGTGACGCCGAACAGCGTGTCGCTGATCTCCACGGTGGGCTGCTGGTGGGTGACGAGGATGAACTGGGTGGTCTCGGCGAGGCGGCGCACGACCCCGAGGAAGCGTCGCAGGTTGACGTCGTCCAGCGCCGCCTCCACCTCGTCGAGGAGGTAGAACGGGGCACGCCGGGAGGTCGCGAGCGCCATGCAGAAGCCGAGCGCCACGAGGGACCGCTCCCCGCCGGACAGGAGGCTGAGCGCCCGCGGCCGCTTGCCCGCCGGCACGACCTGGATCTCGACGCCGGGGTCGCCGCCCTCCTCGTCCACGACGAGCTGCAGGCGACCCTCCCCGCCGGGGAACAGGAGCCCCACGACCTCGGAGAAGCGGTCGCTGACCGCCCCGAACACCGCCTGGAAGCCCTCCGCGACGGCGGCCTCGAGCTCGGCGAGGTGGTCGCGCAGCGCCCGGGTGCTGGCCTCCAGGTCCGCGATCTGCTCCCGGATCTCCTCCTCCCGCTCCGCGAGCTCGGCCCGCTCCGCGGATGCGAGCTCGTTCACGGGGCCGATCGCGGCGCGGCGCCGCTCCAGGGTCGCGACCTCCTCCTCGAGGGCGGCGGCGTCGAGGCCGGCGACGTCCACCTCGACGTCCACCGAGCCCGCCTCCCGGGCGCGCTCCGCGGCGACGGCGCGGGCCACCTCGGCCTCCTGCGCGCGCACGCCGAGGGCCTCGACGCGCGCCTCGGCGGCCTGCAGCGCCTCCTGCGCGGCGGCGCGCGCCCGCTCGCGGCCGTCCACCTCGCGGCGGTGGACGTCGACGTCGCCGCGGGCGGCCGCCTCCCGCGGCGCGAGCGCCTCGGCGACGCGGCGGAGCGCGAGGGCGGCGCGGCGCGGCAGGTCCAGGTCGAGCGGCCCGGCCTCCGGCGCCCCGGCCTCGGCGCGCACCTGGGCGACGCGCTCCGCGAGGCCCGCCAGGGCGCCGCGGGCA
>JBFLWO010000096.1:0-7068 GCA_040757755.1 Actinomycetota bacterium | reverse complement strand
GCGAGGGCCTCCATCTGCTCCTGGACGGGGGTCTTGCGCTGCCCTTCGAGGGGGGCGACGCCGCCGGCGCCGGCGGTCAGCTCGGCGACGGGGACGGGGCCGCGCTTGAGGAGCTCGGGGAGGACGCTTTCGAGCTCGCCCTGGCGGCGGCGGAGGGACTTGCGGGTCATGAGGAGGAGCATGAGGACGCCGATGCCGACGAGGGCGGTCTTGGCGAGGCTCATGATGTCGAGGCCGCCGGAGGGGGCGCCGGTGGAGGTGGTGCCGCCGCCGTGGGCCGCGGCGGCCTTGGCGTCGACCTTGGCGAACGCGACGGGCTGGACGGACACCTGGTCCTTGCGGCCCTTCTCGTCCGCCCCGATCGCGGCGACGACGGCCTCCTCGATCTTGGCGATGTCCGCGCCGGCGGACTCGTCGACCTGCACGGAGACGGAGAGCTTCTCGACGTCCCCGCCGGCCTTCGTGGTGTCGATGCGGGTGTGGTCGACGCCGTTGCGGCTCGTCTTCGTGGTCTTGGTGTAGTCGGACTTGCCGTTGGCGCCGGACGTGGCGGGGTACTGGGCGCCGGGCGTGTTGCCGCCGGCGCCGGCGACGCCGCCGGAGCCGCCGCCCGAGCCCTTGTAGGTCTCGGTGGTCTCGGAGGTGTCGAGCGGCGTGGACTTCTTCGGGTCGAAGGTCTCCTGCTGGCTCGTGACCTTGTCCATGTTGAGGGTGACGTCGACCTGGCTCACGGCCTTGCCGGGGCCGACGAGGGTGACGAGCATCGCGTCGAGCTTCGCCTGGGCGCGGCGCTCCCATTCCGCTTCGGCGGCGAGGCGGTTGTTGACGTCGGCGACCTCCTGGTCGGCGCCGGCGCCGCTCAGGATGTTGCCTTTGCTGTCGGCGACGGTGACCTTGGAGGGGGTCAGGCCGGGGACCGCGTTCGCGGCGAGGTTGACGATGCCGCGCACCTGGGAGGCGTCGAGCGACTGCCCGAGCTCCATGTCGAGGATGATGCTGGCGGTGGTGGGCTGCTGCTCGCTGCTGAACAGGCGCTGCTCGGGCATGGCGAGCTTGACGGTGGCGGTGCGCACCGGCTCGAGCGCCCCGATGGCGCGGGCGAGCTCCCCTTCCCGGGCCCGCATGAGGTTGACCCGCTGGGTGAAGTCGGTGGCGCCGAGGCTCTGCTTGTCGAACAGCTCGTAGCCGACGCCGCCGCCGAGGAGGTTCGTCTGGGCGAGGTCGATGCGGGCCTGGTCGAGCTTGTCGGCGGGCACCTTCACGGTGCTGCCGCCGTCGGCGAGCTTGTAGGCGATGCCGGCGTCGCGGAGCTTGGAGGTGACGGACGCGGCGTCCTGGGGGGTGACGCCGGCGACGAGGTTGGAGTACGCGGCGGAGCCGGACAGCCGCATGAGGAGGAACAGGCCGCCGGCGAAGACGATGGCGGCGGTGATGATCAGGCGGCGGCTGGGGCCGGCGAGGGCGTTCCAGAACCCGGCGACGCGGGCGAGGCCGCCCATCAGCGCGCCCCCCGCGGGTCGGTGTGGCGGGCGTGGCGCATCAGACGCTCATGCGGCTGAGCTCCTGCCAGCCCTCCACGAGCTTGTTGCGCACCTGCGTGGCGAGCTGCAGGGCGATGTCGGCCTTCTCGACCTCGACGATGGCGACGGTGGGGTCGGGCAGGGCGCCGGTGGCGGCGGCCTGCTGCAGGGAGTCGGCGCGGGTGAGCTGGTCGTTGAGGCTGCCGACGGCGCGGCTCAGGAGGCCGGCGAACGCGTCGGACGAGGCGGCCGGCGCGGCGGTGGCGGCGGCGGCGGGGGCGGGGCCGACGGGCAGGAGGCCGACGGAGCTGATCGGGGCGAGGGGCGTCATCAGCGCAGCACCTTCAGCGTCTCGAGGGCCATCTGCTTGGTGGCGTCGAACGCCGTGACGTTCGCCTGGTAGGAGCGTGTCGCGGCGATCATGTCGATCATCTCGGTGACGGAGTTGACGTTCGGCTTCGTCACGAAGCCCTTGTCGTCGGCGTTGGGGTCACCGGGCTGGTACACCTTCCGGAGCGGCGACTGGTCCTCGACGATGCCGGTCACGGCGACGCCGCGCAGGGCGTTCGCGCCGGACGGGGCGGCGGAGGGCAGCGAGAACGCCGCTCCCTCCGGGGCGGTGGTCATGACCACGGCCTTGCGCCGGTACGCCTGGCCGGGGCCGAGGGTGGAGTCGGCGTTCGCCAGGTTGTTGGCGACGACGTCCATCCGGAGGCGCTGCGCGGACAGGCCGGTCGCGCTGATTCCGAGTGCGGCGTACATGCCCATGTGGGTCCCTCCGGTCGGTCCGTCGCGCCGTCCGTGGTCCTTGGGTGCCGCCGCCGAAATCCTTTCCGGCGTCGTCCTGCGTGCTGCGTGCTGCGTCCTGCGTCCGGCGGGTGCCGGGGTGGGCCGGGGGGCCCGGGGCGGGCTAGCGCCCGTTGATCACGTAGCCGAGCTGCGAGAACTTCTTGCCGAGCAGCGAGGTGACGGTCTGGTAGGCGAGCTGGTTCGCGGCCATCTCCGCCATCTCGGTGTCGGGGTCGACGTTGCCGCCGTCGTGGCGCATCACGGTCCCGTCCTGCGTGACGGTGTCGAGCGCGAAGGTGGTGTCGGCGGCGGGGGTGGGGGCTTGGGGGCGTGTCGCGTCGAGCCGCGGGTCGGGCAGCTCGGCGGCGGCGCGGTCGCCGGCGAGGGCGGCGGCGAGCGCGCCCTCGAACTGGACGTCGACGCGCCGGTACCCGGGGGTGTCGGCGTTCGCGAGGTTCTGCGCGATCGCCTGGTGGCGCAGGCCGAGGCCCCGCTGGGCGGCGCTGAGCGCGTCGACGGTGAGGTCGAAGGGGAACATCAGTCGAGCGTGAGCTCCTCGTGGAGGAGCGGCTCGAGGCGGTCGATGATCTGCTCCACCCGGCCGTGCTCCAGGCCGAGGGCCTCGAGGGTGCCGGACTCCACGGTGTACGACAGGCCGTCCGCGCCGATGCCGATGCCGAGCATCATGCAGATGCAATCGGCGAGGTGGACGGCGTAGGTGAGCTTCGGCTTCAGGGACGCCGCCCCCGGGGTGTGGTGGAACCGGATGGCCTCGACGAGGTCGGGGGGGAAGTTCCAGGCGCGGGCGATGCGGGCGCCGAGCTCCGCGTGGTCGTACCCCAGCACGCGGTTCTCCGCGTCGCTGAACGCGACGCGCTCCGACTGGACGATGTCGATGACCTCCTCGAACGCGTCCTCCATGTAGCCGGACAGCACGGTCTTGCCGATGTCGTGCAGCAGGCCGGCGACGAACGCCTCCTCCACCGGCGCGAGGTGCACCTCGACGGCGATGCGCCGGGCGGCCATCGCGACGGAGATCGAGTGCCACCAGATCTCGCCGCGCTGCATCCCGTAGCCGGGGAGGGAGCGGTTCAGCAGCCGGTACGTGTGGCTGGAGATCGCGAGGCTCTTGATGGTGGCGAAGCCGAGCAGGACCACCGCCTCGGTGACGGTGGACACGCGCCGGGACAGCCCGTACATCGCGGAGTTCGCGAGCTTCAGAATGCTGGCGGTGAGCTGCTGGTCCTGGAGGATCTTCTGGGAGATCTGCCCCACCGTGATGTCGGGGTCGTCGCACGCGGTGATGACCTCCGACACGCTGGCCGGGAGGACGGGGAGCTCGGCGATCCGGGCGGTGATCTCGTCGATGCTCAGGACGGGCACGATGACCTCGCGTTGTCGTGGTCGGGCGCGCGGGACGCCACTAGTGGGTATCGGCGGGCGGTGGCGGGGCTTGACGTCACCGGGTCAGGCGGTGGCGGCGAGGGCCTGGCCGGCGCGGGACTCGACGATCTCCTGCCAGGTGCGCCCCAGGTCGTCGAGGCTGTCGACGACCTCGGCGAGCGCGCCGGGCTGCTCGCAGGCGACGAGGAGGCGCCGCTGCAGGTACTCGTAGATGGAGGCGAGCTGCCCGCTGATGGGGCCGGCGTCGTGGTTGAGGGTGGTGTCGAGCTCGCGGATGATGGCGCGGACCCGGCCGATGAGGTGGGCCCCTCCGGCGGTGTCGCCGTGGGCGAGGGCGTCCTGGGCGCGGCGGCCGAAGCGGACGGCGCCCTGGAAGAGCATGAGGGTGAGGACGTCGGGGGTCGCGCAGGCGATCTCGTCGGGGGTGGGCTCGTGGTGCATGACGGGTCCTCGCGGTGTCGCGGTTGCGGTGTGGTGCGTGTGGCGCAAGCGCGGGGAGTCCGTCCCCCTCGGGGTCGCGGGCGTCGTGCCGCGATGTCCTCTCACTCGGCCGCGCCCGGCGTGGACTTGAGGTGCGCGCGCGGCGGGGCGCGTGGCGGCGGGGTCAGGCGGCGGGGGTGCCGCCGAGGAGGCGGTCCATGAGGCGGTCGAGCCTCATGGCCATCTCCCCGCGGGTGGCGACGCGGGTGCAGCCGGCGGCGAGGGCGTCGTCGCGGACCGCGAGGTTGGTGTGGCCGAAGAACCCGAGGATCGGGACGGCGTGGGTGGCCGGGTCGGCGCGCAGGTCGCGGATCAGGGCGACGGCGTCGAACGACCGCGCCTCCAGGTCGAGGAGGATCGCCGTGGGCGGCTCGGCGTCGAGGGCGTCGCGCAGGCGGGTGGGTCCGGACGCGATCCGCGCGGCGTACCCGGCGGCGGCGAGGCCCTCCACCATCTTCTGCCGCAGGAGGAGGTCGGTGACGACGGCGACGACCGTGCCCCTCTCCCCCGCGTGCGTGTCGTCGTGGCCGGCCACGGGGGCAGGATGCCACCCGCGGAGCCCGGCGCGCCCGCTGCTACCCGGTGGAGTCGAGGTGCACGGCGCGGCTCGTGGCGACGGGCCGGTAGCCGGCGACGGCGGTGCGTCCGGCGGCGAGGCCGCGGAGCTCCCGGCCGATGGTGTCGCGGACGCTCGTCGCGAGGCCGATCAGGCGTTCCTGGTCGGCGGTGACGAGCTCGACGAGGGCGCGGGCCTCGGCGAGGTCCGCGGGCCCGAGGCCCGCCTCGTGGAGGGGCCGCAGGCGGGCGTGCAGGGCGGTGCGCTCGTCGCCGAGGGCGTCGAGGCGGTCGAGGTCGCCGGCGGCGAGGGCCTCCCCCTGGGCGACCTGCACCTCCCGGATGCGACGCAGCTCAGCCAGCAAGGTTGACGCCGACGTAGGCGGGGGCGGCGGTGCCGGTCGTGGCGGCCGGCTTCGGCGTGGCGGCGATCTGCGCCCAGACGCCGCGCAGGTCCGCCATGAGCCGGCGTGCCTCCTCCACCTCCCCCGGCGCTTTGCGCAGGCGGGCCTGGGTGAGCCGCTCCGTCACGTACAGGTACAGGCTGGCGAGGTTCTGGGCGATCACGCCCTGGCTCATGTCGAGGGTGACGCGGAGCTCCTGGACGATGTCCTGGGCGCGGGTGAGGCGGTTGGCGGCCTGCACCAGGTCGCCGCGCTCGAGGGCCTCCTGGGCCTGCCCGGCGAAGCGGAGGAACCCGTCGTACAGCATCACCACGAGCTGCCCGGGGCTGGCGGTCTGGATCGTCCGGGCCTGGTACTGCTCGAGCCCCTGCGTCGACACTGATCCCCCTTCGCTCACGGTTCCGGGCGGGCGGTCCACCCGAGATCAGGCATCGGCACCCCCGCGGCGCGACCTGAGCGGTCGTGCCCGCGCCCGCTAGCCGAGCTGCGAGGTGAAGTCGACGCTCTGCGACTTCATGCGGGAGATGGCGGACTCCATGGCGGCGAACTGCGCCTTGAGGCGCCTCTCCTTGAGGGTCATGACCACCTCGAGGTCCGCGATCTTCTTGTCCATGCGGCCGAGGGTGTCGGTGAAGCCCTTGAGGCGCGGCTCCAGCGTGCCGGTGGAGAACGAGTCCGCCATCGCGGAGAGCCGCACCGCGACGCCGTCGTTCGTGTCCTTGACGGCGTTGCCGTCGTCCTTCGTGAACACGTTCTGCACGGCGGAGAGGTTGTCGAGGAGCGCCTTCTGCAGCTTGCTGGAGTCGATGACGAGGCGCCCGCTGCGGTCCGTGGCGGTGGTGATGCCGATCTGGGCGAGCTGGTCGTAGGTGCCGCCGGAGAGGGCCCCGACCTGGGCGGTGGCGGAGGTGCGGATCTGGGAGAGCATCGACTGGAGCGCCTGGTCGCCCTGCAGCGTGCCGGCCTGCTTCGTGGCGGTGTCGTACTTCGTGGCGCGCGACAGGTTGTCGTTCACGGCGTTGTAGGCGTCGACGAACTCCTTGACCTTCGTCTCGATCGCCTTCGTGTCGAGGGCGACGGTGACAGTGGTGGACCCCTCCTTCGCCAGGGTGATCGTCACCCCGTTCACCGCGTTGGTGATGGTGTTGCCGCTGGCGGTGACCGCGAGGCCGTTCATCGTGACGGTGGCGTCCGTCGCCGCCTGGGTGGTGGTCATGCCGAGGGCGCCGGCCAGGCCGGCGTCGCTCGTGACCGTGATCCCGCCGGTGGCGCCCGTCGTCTTCGAGATGAGGACGAGCTTGTTGTTCACGACGCTGGCGGACACCGGCGTGTCCGACGTGCCGTTGATCTTGTCGGCGACGCCCTGGAGGGTGTCGGTCGCGGCGACGGACACGTTCACGGTGGTGGACCCCACCGTCAGGTGGAGGGTGTCGGCGGAGATCGCCGGCGACGCGCCGGAGGCCGTGGTGTGGGCCTTCGCGAGGCCGGTGACCACGAGGTTGTAGGCGCCGGCGGCGGCGGTGGAGTCGGCGGTGGCGGACGCGATCGCGGCGTCGCTCGAGGTCGCGGACTTCGCCGCGAACGCCGACGTGTCGAGCAGGGCCTTCGCCTTGTCGCGCAGCGTCTTCAGGAGCGTGTTGATCTCCTGGTGGACGGACTGGCGCGCCGTCACCTTCGACTTCTGCGACTCGATCTTCGTGATCGGCTGGCGCTCCAGCGCCATCAGCTGCTTCACGATCGAGTTCGTGTCGACGCCGGACGACAGGCCGGAGAAGGAGATCCCGCTGCTCATCGTTCTCCCGTCGGGGGGGCGCTAGCGCGCCTCGTCGAGGATGGTGCCCTTGCCGGTCATGGCCGCGACGAGGTCGAGGTAGCGCCGGGAGGGGATCTCCCTGATCACCTCGCCGGTGCTGCGG
>JBFLWO010000095.1:0-7074 GCA_040757755.1 Actinomycetota bacterium | reverse complement strand
CCGGACACGCCTCTGTGTCGTCTTCGGACGAGGCAAGCGCCCGGGGCTTTGTCGTCCGTGGCCCCAGCGGACGCCGCAGCCCCGGCCGCCGCGGGGGGCTCTGGTAGCCTCGCGGGCGGGTCACTTCGAACGCCGAGGGGTGCGCGTGAGCTTCGCCGACGACGAGAGCTATCTCAGCCAGGACATCGCCGACGCCGACCCGGTGGTCGCCGGCCTCCTCAAGGCCGAGCTCGACCGCCAGTCCGACACGCTCGAGATGATCGCGAGCGAGAACTTCACCAGCCAGGCGGTGCTCCAGGCCGTCGGCTCCGTGCTCACCAACAAGTACGCGGAGGGCCTGCCCCACAAGCGCTACTACGGCGGCTGCGAGGTGGTCGACCAGGTCGAGGACCTCGCCATCGCCCGGGCGAAGGAGCTGTTCGGGGCGGAGCACGCCAACGTGCAGGCCCACTCCGGGTCCACCGCCAACGAGGCGGCGTACGCCGCGCTCCTCACCCCCGGCGACCGCGTGCTCGCCATGGCGCTCGCCCACGGCGGCCACCTCTCCCACGGCCTGAAGGCGAACTTCTCCGGGAAGCTCTACGAGTTCCACCACTACGGGGTGCGCCGCGAGGACCACCGCGTCGACATGGACCAGGTCCGCGCCATGGCGCGGGAGCTGTCCCCCCGGCTCATCGTCGTCGGCGCCTCCGCCTACCCGCGGGTGTTCGACTTCCCCACCTTCCGGGAGATCGCCGACGAGGTCGGCGCCCCCCTCATGGTCGACATGGCCCACATCGCGGGCCTCGTCGCCGCCGGCGTCCACCCCACGCCCGTCGGCATCGCCGACATCGTCACCACCACCACCCACAAGACCCTGTGCGGCCCGCGCTCCGGCCTCATCCTCAGCACCGCGGAGCTGGCGCAGAAGGTCGACCGCGCCGTCTTCCCCGGCCTGCAGGGCGGCCCCCTCATGCACGTCATCGCCGCGAAGGCCGTCGCCCTCGGCCAGGCCATGACCCCGGAGTTCAAGGAGCGGATGCGCCACGTCGTCGCGAACTGCCAGGTGCTGGCGGAGGAGCTCGTCGCCGGCGGCCTGCGCCTCGTGAGCGGCGGCACCGACAACCACCTGCTCCTCGTCGACCTGCGCGACACGCCGCTCACCGGCCAGGACGGGGAGGACCGCCTCCACCGCGCCGGCATCACCGTCAACAAGAACGGCGTGCCGTTCGACGAGCGCCCGCCGACGATCACCTCCGGCCTGCGGATCGGCACCGCCGCCCTCACCACCCGCGGCTTCCGGGAGCCGGAGATGCGGGAGATCGGCCGCGTCATCGTCGCCGCCCTCGCCGAGTCCGTGACCGACGCCGAGCTCGACGCGCTCGCCGCCCGCAGCCGGGCCCTGGGCGACCGGTTCCCGCTGTACCCGCGCCTCGCGTCCGGCGTCGCCACCATGCGCGGGTAGGGACCGGGGCGTGGGCGAGGCCCGTCGGGTCGGCGGCGCGGTCGCCGGCGCCCATCTCGCGCGCATCCGCGACGCGCAGACGCCCTCCGCGGCGTTCCGCCGCGCCACCGCCGCCCTCTCCACCCTCGTCGTCGCCGAGGCGGTCAGCGACGTCGCCGCGTCCGGCGGCGAGGTCCGCACCCCCCTCGGCGTCGCCCGCACGCAGCGCCCCGCCCGGCGCATCACCCTCGTCCCCGTGCTGCGCGCCGGCCTCGTCATGCTCGACCCGGCCCTCTCCCTGCTGCCGGAGGACACCCGCGTCGGGTTCCTCGGCATGGCGCGCGACGAGGAGACCCTGCAGCCCCGCACCTACGTGGAGAGCATCCCCCCGGGCATCGAGGACGACGACGTCGTCGCCCTCGACGTGATGATCGCCACCGGCGGCTCCAGCATCGCCGCGCTCGACGCCCTCGTCGCCGCCGGCGCCCGCCACCTGCGCGTCGCCGCGATCATCGCCGCCCCCGAAGGCCTCGCCCGCCTCGCCCACGCCCACCCGGAGGTGCCCGTCACCGTCGCCGCCGTCGACGAGTGCCTCAACGACCGCGGCTTCATCGTCCCCGGCCTCGGCGACGCCGGCGACCGCCTGTACGGAACGGCATGAGCGACGCCCCCGGCCTCGCCGTCGTCACCGGCGCATCCTCCGGCATCGGGCGGGCGTTCGCCGAGAGCCTCGCCGCGCAGGGCCACGCCGTGCTCCTCGTCGCCCGCCGCGAGGACCGCCTGCGCGAGCTCGCCGAGCGGCTCGCCGAGGCGTACGCCGTCCCCGCGTCCGTCTGCGTCGCCGACCTCGCCACGCCCCAGGGGCGGGAGCGGTGCCGCGCCGCCGTCGACGCGACGCCCCGGCCGCCGGAGGTGGCGGTGCTGAACGCGGGCTTCGGCACCCGGGGGCCGCTCGCCGGCCTCGACCGGGAACGCGAGGGGGAGGAGGTCGCCCTCAACTGCCTCGGCGTCGTCGACCTGGGCGTGCACGTCCTGCCCGGGATGGTGGAGCGCGGACGCGGCACGATCGTCGTGGTCTCGTCCGCGTCGGGGTACCTGCCCGTGCCGTACATGTCGACGTACGCGGCGACGAAGGCGTTCGGGCTGCGGTGGGCGGAGGGGCTCGCCTACGAGCTGCGCGGCACCGGCGTGCGGGCGATCGCCGTGTGCCCCGGCCCCACCCGCACCGAGTTCACCACCGGGGTGCCGGAGGGGCGTCTGTACGAGGCGCTGCGGCGCGACACCCCGCAGGACGTCGTCGAGGCGACCTGGCGTGCCCTGGCGCGGGGCCGGTCGCGGGTGCCGACCGGGGCGATCGCCCGGCTCACGGCGGCCGCGACCCGAGTCGTGCCGCGCCGCCTGGTGGTGGCGGCCGCCGGCGCGATCCACCGGCCGCGGCAGGGGCCCGGCCCGTCGCGTTGAACGCCCAGGCAGTGGACGCCTATCATCGCCCGGGGTCCCGGGCGCGAGGTCCCGACTCGCCATGACGACAACCCTCATCCCCGTCCTCTGCGCGTTCGCGGCGGCATTCCTGGCCCTGGGCCTCACGCCGCTGTCGATGCTCCTCGCCCGGCGCGCCGGCGCCGTCGACGAGCCCGCCCGGCGGCGCATCCACACCGTCGCCACCCCCCGCCTCGGGGGCCTCGCCATCGCCGCCGCGTTCCTCGTGCCGGCCGTCTACTACCTGCCGGACGACCAGGCCACCCGTGGCCTCATCGCGGGCGCCGCCCTCATCACCCTGCTCGGCGCCATCGACGACGTCTGGGGGCTCAGCCCCGCCGTCAAGCTCACCGGCCAGATCGCCTGCGCCGGGATCCCCGTGTCCGCCGGCCTGACGATCTCCCACGTCACCCTGCCGTTCGTCGGCGTCGGGGACCTGGGGCCCGCCCAGTACCCGCTCACGCTGCTGTGGTTCGTGGCGCTCGTCAACATGATCAACTTCATCGACGGGATGGACGGCCTCGCCGCCGGCGTGTCCGGCATCTGCGCCACCGTGTTCGCCGTCCTCGCCGCGTCGCTCAACCGCGGCGACGCCGCTGTCATCGCAGCGTCGCTCGCGGGCGCCGCGATCGCGTTCCTCGCCTTCAACTTCCACCCGGCGAAGACTTTCATGGGGGACAGCGGCTCCATGTTCCTCGGCTTCGTCCTCGCCGGCGTCGCCCTGTCCGGCGTGATGAAGACGACCGCCGCGATCACCCTCGTGCTGCCGCTCGTCGTCCTCGCGATCCCGATCCTGGACACGTCCTTCGTGATCCTGAAGCGGCTCAAGTACGGGCTGCCCGTCTACTCCGCGGACCGCAGCCACTTCCACCACCGCTTCTTCACCATCGGGTGGAGCCAGCGGCGCACCGTGCTCGCCCTCTACGCCTGGTGCGCCCTGATGGGGGCCGCCGCGATCGCGGTGCGGTTCATCCCGTACAGCAACCGCCACGGGGACCTGAAGTGGCCGGGCGCCCTCGCCGTCGGCGGGGTCGGGCTCCTGGTGATCGCCGCCGCCGTCTACCTCGTGTACGTCCTCGAGATCCTGAAGTGGCGGTCCACGCCGGTGGTGGCGATCGTGCGCGGCCGGCGCGTCGAGCGCGGCCAGGGCGTCGCCGGCCGCCGCGCCTGACGCCGCGCGGAGGGGCGTCACCGTGCGGCCCGGCGGCGGGCCGCGCGGCGGCGGCGCCTGAGACCCGCCGCGCCCCGCCGATTCCCGAAATTACCGGCGGAGATATGGTATTTTGCCGCGAGCGGCGTGCCCCGGCGCGCGTCCCGACCATCCCGACGGGGGAGTGAATGAGCGCGAGCGAGTGGAAGGAGCGGCTGGCCGGCCTCATGGCGCCGGACCTCGCCGACGAGGTCGACCTGTTCGAGGCGCAGATCGAGCTGCGCAAGCAGGGGAAGATGGAGGACCGCGTCTTCGCCGAGACGCGCCTGCGCCGCGGCGCCTACGGCCAGCGCTACGACAACGGCCTGCGCAACGACGGCACCGGCACGCGCCGCCTCGCGTTCCCCTCCGGCGAGCTCACCAAGGGCCCCGAGACGATGTGGGACGCCCCCGGCATGCTCCGCATCAAGATCCCGTACGGCGGCATCACCCCCGAGCAGATCGAGGTGCTCGCCGACCTGGCGGAGGAGTACTCGGACGAGATCCTCCACATCACCACGCGCCAGGACGTGCAGCTGCACTTCATCCACATCGAGGAAACCCCCACGATCATGCGGCGCCTCGCCGCCGTCGGCATCACCACCCGCGAGGCCTGCGGCAACTCCGTGCGCAACGTCACCGGCTGCCCCGTCGCCGGCGTCTGCCGCACCGAGACGTTCGACGTGACCGGCTACGCCGACGCCCTCACCCGGTTCCTGCTCGGCCACCCCGACTGCCAGGACTTCGGGCGCAAGTTCAAGATCTCGTTCTCCGGCTGCGCCGGCGAGGCGTGCGCGCTCGCCCGCATGCACGACCTGGGGGCGGTCGCCGCCGTGCGCACCGTCGACGGCGTCGAGCAGCGCGGCTTCACCATCTACGTCGGCGGCGGGCTCGGCACCACCCCGTACCAGGCGAAGGTCCTCACCGAGTTCACGCCCGTCGAGGAGCTCCTGCCCGTCACCCAGGCGGTCGCCCGCGTCTTCGCCCGCCTCGGCGAGAAGCAGAACCGCAACCGCGCCCGCATCAAGTTCCTCGTCGCGAAGCTCGGCATCGAGGAGTTCCGCCGCCTCGTCGAGGAGGAGCGCGCCATCCTCCCCTACGACCCGCGGTGGACCTCGTACCTTCCGCACGTCGGCCGCTTCGACGAGGAGCCCGTCCGCCCCGCGGCCGTCCTGAACGGCGCGCCCGCCCCCGACGGCTTCGAGCGCTGGCTGGAGACGAACGTCTACGCCCAGCGCCAGGAGGGCTACGCCGTCGCCACCGTCGCCCTGCCCCTCGGCGACCTGTCGTCCTGGCAGGCGCGGCAGCTCGCCGACATCGCCCGGCGCTTCGTCGGGGACACGGTGCGCACTACCGTCGAGCAGAACATCGTGCTGCGCTGGGTCAGCCAGGCGGACCTGCCGGCCCTCTACACGGCGCTCCGCGACGCGGGTCTCGCCGAGGCCGGCGCCGGCACGATCCTCGACATCACCTCGTGCCCCGGCACCGACACCTGCAAGCTCGGCATCTCCGCCTCCCGCGGGCTCGCCGGCGAGCTGCGCGAGCGCCTCGCCGCCACCGCCTTCGAGATGGACGAGGCGGTGCGCGGCCTGCACATCAAGGTGAGCGGCTGCTTCAACTCCTGCGGCCAGCACCACGTCGCGGACATCGGGTTCTTCGGCAACAGCCGCAAGGTCGGCGGCCACACCGTGCCGCACTTCCAGGTCGTCCTCGGCGGCAAGTGGGAGGACAACGCCGGCGCCTACGGCCTGCCGATCGGCGCCGTGCCGTCGAAGAACATCCCCGACGTCGTCGACCGCATCACCTCCCACTACGTCGCCCGCCGCGAGCAGGGGGAGAGCTTCCAGGACTTCATCTCCCGCATCGGCAAGAAGGAGATGGCGAGCCTCCTCGAGGACCTCAAGAAGGTCCCCGCCTACGAGATCGACCGGTTCTTCTACTCCGACTGGGGCGACCCCCGCGAGTTCTCCATGGAGCTCGGCATCGGCGAGTGCGCCGGCGAGGTCATCTCCCGCATCGACCTCGAGCTGTCCATCGCCGAGAGCACCGCCTTCGAGTCGCAGCTCGCGCTCGACGACGGCGACCTCGCCCGCGCCGACGAGCGCGCCTACCGGGCGATGATCACCGCGGCCCGCGCCCTCGTCGGAACCGAGCACCCCGACGTCCCGAACGACCCCGACACCATCGTCCGGGAGTTCAAGCAGCGGTTCTACGACACGAAGATCTTCTTCGACCGCTTCGCGCAGGGGAAGTTCGCGCAGCCCCTGTTCGACCGCCACGAGGCGCCGTTCGCCTCCCGCGGCGCCGACGCCGTCCGCGAGCTCGTCGAGGAGGCCAGCCTGTTCATCGACGCCGTCCACGCATGCCAGATCCGCCTGGCCGGCGCCACGTCCGGAGTGGTGTGACCATGCCCCGTCTACAGCGCATCTCGATCACCCTGCCCCTCGCCGACCCGGGGGTCGACCCCGAGTCGCTCGTGCCGGTCTTCCACGACTGGATCCGCCGCGACGCGGTGGACGGGCTCCTCCTCGACGTCGCCCGCTACGCCCACGTGCACCACGGCCCGGGCGTCCTCCTCATCGGCCACCACGGGGACTACTCCCTCGACACGGCCCGCGGCCGCCCCGGCCTGCGCTACACCCTCAAGCACGACGCCCCCGGCACCCCCCGGGAGCTCGTCGCCCGGTCGCTGCAGCGCCTGCTCGGCGCCGCGGCCGAGGCGGCGGAGGCGCCGGGCCTCACGTACGACGCCGGCGAGCTCATCGTCCAGGTCCTCGACCGCCTCCGCGCACCCAACACCCCCGACACGCTCGCCGCCCTCGGCCCGGAGATCGCCGCCGGCGTCGCCGACGTCCTCGGCGACGCGGGGGACATCACCGTCCTCGACGAGGACCCGCGCGCCCCGTTCGCCGTGCGCGTCGCAGTGCCGGACCCCGCCCTCATCGAGGAGCGGCTCGCGGGCGTCGCCACCGCCTGACGGGGG
>JBFLWO010000094.1:0-7092 GCA_040757755.1 Actinomycetota bacterium | reverse complement strand
CGCCGGGGCGGCAGGCGGCGACGGGGGCGCGCCCGGCGGGCCCCCCGCCCTCTCCTGAGGCGGCACCGCGGTGGCCTGGGCGATCGCGTCCGACGCGAAGTCGAGCGCCCCCATCACCCCCTCCACCACCTTCGCGCGCGGCTGCCCGATGACGAACGCGAGCTGCGTGCCCTCCGCGATCGCGTTGCGCAGCCCCTCCACCTGCGCGAAGAACCGCTCCGGCAGGCCGAACCCCGCGACGGCCTCCCGCGCCGCCGACCCCACCCCGTCCGCCGCCTGCCCCGCCGGCGGCTTCTGCTCGATCAGCGTCCTCGCCGTCTCGATCTGGCCGATCACCTGGGCGTTCAACTGCTTGCGGATGCGCAGGTTGTGGTCGCGCTCCCCCTGCAGCAGCGTCTTCTTCATCGTCTTCGCGATGGTCTCGCCCAGGCCGCCGATCCCCGACGGCGCCGGGGGCGGCGGCGCAGGGGCGGGCGGCGCGAACGGACCGATCCGCGGGAGGAAGTCCCCGACGCCGCCCTCGGGAAAGGGAAGGGCCGGCAACCCCAGGTCCGAGAAGATGTCCCGCTGGATCACGCCCCCCGGGCGCGGCACCCGCGCCACCGACGCCGAGAACGCCCGGTTGCCGATCGCCCCCGCGAGCTGCCGCGCCCCCGCCGGACCCATCCCCGGGGCCACCGCCGGCCCGGCCGCAGCCGGCCCCGCCACCGGCGCGTCGCGCCCGGGCTCCGGGACGTCGGGCTGGAGGGACGCGCCCACTGCTACCCCTGCGGCGGCTTCCTGGTGCGGATCCGCAACCGGTACCCCACGTGCACCGGCTTCATGTACTCGATCATCCGGGCCAGCACCGCCGGCTGGTCGATCGGCTCGTCGCAGTACACGATGAACTGCGGCGCGGGCGCGGGGGGAAGCTCCGACACGTCGTTCGCCACCACCACGCCCCCCTGGTCCTCCACCCGCAACGGCAGACCCGGGAACGCGATCCGCAGCGCCTGCTCCAACCCCGCCTTCGTGCCGCGGCGGCGCGCCAGCTCCGACGCCTGGTGCACGAAGTCGCGGGCCTTCTCCTCCGGCCAGGTCTCCTCCAGCTCCACCCCCAGCCACGCCGACAGGAGCGCCAGCACGTCACGCGGCGCGAGGTCCGGGTCGAAATGGTGGTGCACCGCGTCGAGCAGCGACACGACCGGGTCGACGAGCGTCTCGAGCGCCGCCACGAACCGCATCCCGAAGTCGTTGTCCTGGTAGATCGCGGGGAGGCCCGCCCGCAGGTAGCGCCGCGCCGACGCCGCCCGCGGCCCCGCCCCGTCCACCACCACGTCGGCGCGCCGCGGCGGCAGGCCCGGCGGGCCGGTGCCGTCAGTACTCACGGTGCTCCGCCTTCACGATGTGGCGCCCCGACGCGATCAGCTCGTCCGCCTCGATCGCCAGGTGGCTCCCCAGCGGCTTCGGCTCCTGCTCCCCCGTCTGCAGGTTCGTCTCGTAGATCCGCAGGATCTTCACGAAGTCCACGCCGTCCACCGCGTGGATCACGCCGTACAGCTCCCCCTGGTTCAGGGCGCGGCCGAACGCCCACCCCGACCCCACGCCCTCCAGCGCGCCCCCCACCACGGGGTTCAGGTACGTGTAGAGCGCCTGGGTGACGTCCTCCTCCACCCGCCGCGGGTCGGACGCGAGCGACGCCTGCAGGTTCACCACCACGCTCACCCCGCGGTAGCGCGCCGGAAGAAGCTCCACCCGCGTCCCCACCAGGCGCCGCTCGTCGAGGTACGCGGCGACATCCGCCATGAGCTGCTGGTCCGGCAGGAGCTCCGCGAACGACAGCGGCCGGTCCGCCGGCTGGATCCGCGGCACCACGTGGATGCGCGCCACCCCCACGCTGTCCGGCGGCTCCAGGCAGATCGCCCGCGCCACCCGCGGCGACGCCTCCCCGCACAGGAACTCGAAGTCCTGCGCCGTCACCGCCCGGTAGCGGGTCCGGATCTCCATCGACGCCCGCTGCCGCGCGCTCTCCAGCGACTCCGGGTCGACGCCGCCCACCGCGGCGTCCGGGTTCACCACCGACGCCACATACGGGATCGCGCTCTTCAACACGTTCAGCGCGCCCGGGGCGACGTTGCCGCGCCGGCCCCCGCCATGGCGATACCGGGTCACCCGCAGGTGCGCCCCCTTCGGCGGCACCGCCCCGTACTGACGCCACCCCCCGTCCCCCGTGCGGATCGCCGGGCCGAGCTCCAGCTCCCCGCTCGCCAGGTCCAGCGTGTAGTGCAGGTCCTCCGGCCCGCTGTCGGCGAACGACTCGCGCCGCTCCCACCGCTGCCACCCGCCGCCCTCCGCCGCCACCACCTCCAGATGCTCGCCCTCCTCAAGCGGCAGCACCGGCGCGTGGTTCAGGCGGAACGACTGCGACGGCGTGCCGTCGCTCTCGCCCAGCGCCTCCCCCACCACTGTGGAGGAATGCGCCGCGGGGATCAGCGCCCCCACCGGCGCCGCCGTCATCGAGTAGATCTCCGGCGGGTGCGAGAACGTCGCCGCCTGCGCCCCCGACCGGGTCCGGTCGTCCAGGCGGCAGCGCAGCCAGTACGCCCGCCGCCCCCCCACCGTCGCCTGCTCGTGGTCGGCGGGAAGCTGCAGCTCCACGATGCCGCTGCCGTAGTTGAAGCCCCCCGTGCGGTCCACGAGCACCTGGCACTCCGCCCAGCCGCCCGGCCCCGCCGGCGACGACACCTCCCACCGAAGCGGCGGGTCCTCCGGGTCGACACCCGCGCCGCGCGCCTGCGAGCAGTCCACGTCCACCTGCATCAGCATCCGCGACAGGGAATGGTCGAACCCCAGGTACAGGGCCTCCCCCACCACCGGCGGGCTCGAGAACGGCAGCTGATCCGGGCCCTTCGGCCGGGCCACCCCGTCCGCCACGCCCACGTCGCGCACCGCCCGCCCCTTCTCCACCCCGTACGCCGTCGGCCGGGCGTGCGGGATCGTGAAGTGCCGCATCGTCTGGAAGACGATCGACTCCTCGCTGGGGGTGCGAAGCGTTCCGACCTCCGTCCCCTCCGGCACCTCCACCGCCTCCGCCACCGGACCCGCCAGCCGGAACCGCACGTCCGCCCGCGCCGCCGTCGGGGGCTCCAGCTTGATCGCGAGGAGCTCCATCAGCGCGACGTGCAGCTTGTCCGGCAGCCGGTTCAGCCGGTAGATGACCATCTCCGTCATCCACGCGAACAGCTCGATCAGCGTGATGCCGGGGTCGGAGACGTTGTGCTCCGTCCACTCCGGGCAGGTCTGCGCGATGCGCAGGCGCGCCTCGTTCACCAGATCCTGGAAGCCCCGGTCGTCGAGGTTGATCTGCGGCAGCCGCATCAGTCCTCCGCGGGGATCAGGTAGAAGGGGTACACGAGGTTGCGCAGGTCGTTGGTGGGGCGCAGCAGGTAGCTGATGTCGATGAGGAGCTCCCCGTTGTCGATGCGGGACAGGTCGAACTGGACGTCGACGACGTCGATGCGCGGCTCCCAGCGGTCGAGCGCCACCAGGATCTCCTGCTCGATGCGCCCCAGCGTGTAGGGGTCGACGTTCTCGAAGACGTAGTCGTGGATGCCGCAGCCGAACTCCGGCCGCATCGGCCGCTCCCCCGGGGCGGTGCCGAGGATCACCTGGATCGCCTCCTGCACGTCCTCCGCGTGGCGGGCCAGGGCGAGGCCGCCGCGCGCGTCGACGCGGAGGGGGAAGCCGACGCCGGTGCCGAGGATGTCCGCCATCAGCCCAGCGACACCTGTGCGCCGGACACCGACACCTGGCCGGTCGAGCTCACCGACACGCCCTGCGTGCCCTTCAGCGTGAGCGACCCCTGCGACGCCTCGATCGTGACGGACTGCTGGCCGGTGAGCTTGAGCGTCTTCCCCGTGATCTCGATGGTGCCGTCCTTCTTGCACACCACCTTCGACTCCCCGACGGTGAACGTCAGCTCCTTGTCGCCGGTGAAGGCGATCTCCTCCTTCACCGTCACCAGCATCTTCTTCTCGCTCTTCAGGGCGAAGGAGCCGTCCTCCTGGACGAGGTCCTCCGGCTTGTCCTGGCCGTTCCACACGGTGCCGAGGACGTACGGGTGGTTGATGTCGTCGTGCTCGAAGGCGATCACCACCTCGTCGTCCACCTGGGGGGTCATGAGCACCCCCTTCTTCGGGCCCGCCCCGATGGTGCAGACCCGCGCCCAGTAGCCCTCCGTGTCGCCCAGGGCGGGGTACTTCACGCGGACGCGCCCCAGCCCCGCCGGGTCCTGGTTGTTCGTGACGAGGCCGAGGACGACGGAGTTCCCCCACCGTTTCGTGCGGGCCGGGGTGAGGAGGTCGACGAGGCTGCGGTCCGCCTCCCCCGAGATCGTGAAGTGGGTGCGGTAGCCGTTCGCCCGGTACACGTGCCGGGTCGCGGACAGCGTGTACGTGCCGCCGAACCGCCGCCCGACGCCCTTCACCTCCACCTGCCCGCCGGCCTTCACCGCCGGGTCGCCCAGGCACACGCCCTCCGCCTCCAGGAAGCTGTTCGCGATCTTCCCCATCGCGCTGTCCGCCAGGGCCTGCGCCTCGTCGGCGGACCGCACCGGCCGGTCGGCGATCGTGAACCGCCCCCCGTTCGCGGCGCTCACCACCCGGTCGCGCGCCTCACCGATGCGCGCCATCAACGCGCCGGGGCGGGCCGTCGCCTCGATGGTGCGCTTGCTGGTGGCATCCCACCCGCGCACCACGACCTCCTTCGCCTGCTGCACGCCGGTGACGCGCGGCTTGAACGACAGGAGGTTCTTGCCCCACTCGAGCTGCGGGCCGGCCTTCGCGTCGCCGACCGGCTTGAACTCCAGGGTGGTGCCGCTGACCGCGACCCGCGCGCCGACGCGCTGCGCGATGCGCCCCAGGAACTCCCAGTCGCTCTCGTTGTTCTGCTGCACGAAGTCGAGGGGCCCGCCGGGCAGCGACCCGACCTGCGGGGTGAGCCCCGTGCCGCCCACCACCTTGTTCACGATGTCGCCCACCGTCATGTTCTGGAAGGTGGTCGCCCGCTTCTCCTGGTGCAGCGTGTGGGAGCGGTCGTAGCCGCGGATCGTCATGATCGCCCCGGCCTCCGCCGTGAACTCCGGCTCGATGGAGGTGACGATCCCCTTGATCAGGGTGACCGGGGACGCGGGGCGGCTGTCGACCGGCACGGCGGACGCCGCGATCTCCACCTCCGCGCCGACGGCGAACAGGCCGGCGTCGTCGATGAGCGACATGCGGTCCGGGTTCGGCTCGAACACCGTGATCGCGAACGTGTCGGGCAGCTTCAGGTGGTCGTCGACGCGCCACTCGCGGATCTTCTCGAGCGCCTCCGGCTTCAGCTCCTGGCCCCCGACCTTGATGGTGAAGGCGGTGGTGTACTCGTTGGCGGGCACGTCGCTCCCCTCAGTCGTTCAGGGTGGGGATGCTGAGGATCGTGCCGCGGCGCAGCTTCATCGGGTCGTCCACGCCGTTCGCGACGGCGATGCGCCGCCACAGGGTGGGGTCGCCGTAGGAGGCGTAGGCGATGCCCTGCAGGGTGTCGCCGTCGCGCACCACGTGGGAGCTGAGGCCGGCGATGCCGCGGGTGGTGGGGTTCGTGCCGGGCGGGTTGCCGGGGCGGGGGGCGCCGGTGCCGGCGGGGGACCCGCTCGCCGGCCGCGCCTTCGCCTTGCCGACGGCGCCCGCCACCTGGATGAGCGACAGCTTGGCCTGCGCCCGCACCGGCACGCCGTCGGGGCGGAACATGAGGAACTGGATGGAGAGGGAGTCGGCGACGGCCTTGAACGTCGACGTCATCCCCCACTGGAACTCGATCGTGGGCGGGCGGGCGCTGTTGTTCCCCGTCGCGAAGCGGCTCTGCGCCTCCATCGACTCGAACAGGGCGTCGGTGATGGTGCGGACGTCGCCGTTCGGCTTGTCGGACGCGTCGAACAGCAGGTCCAGCGTGAGCTTCTGGCCCTGCCCGCCGCCGAACTGGGCGGTCGGCAGGCTGGTGCCGGTGACCGGCTCGATCTTCCACTGGTTCTGCTTCGTGACCGTGTACTCCTTGGGGTTGAACCAGCAGTCGATCGTCTGGCCGCCCTCGATGCGGAGCTTCGCCTTGGTGAGGCTCCCGGATGTCGGCATGCTCGGCACGTCCCCGTCCTCAGGTCGCGTCGATGAGGCCGTGGTGGGCGAACTCCAGCGTCTCCACGGCGATCTCGCCGGAGTTGGACTTCAGGTTCGGCCCCTGCCACTTCACGGGGAACGCCCCCCGGAACGACCACTTGCGCATGGGCGTGAGGTCGGTCGAGTAGAGGGTGATGTCGCCCTCGGCGCGCTTCACCTCGTCCTTCGTCGCGGCGAACCAGTTGAACAGGGACCGCTCGCTGGTGACGCCGCGCTTCATCACGATGTTCGGGTACTTCGCGCGGCCGCGGAGCTTGTGGACGAAGCCGTTCTCGCCGCCCTCCTGGTACTCGAACACCTCGTACTCCATCTGCAGGCCGGTGCACTCGGTGAAGTAGCCCTTCACGGGCATGGGGACGCCCCGCACCTCGAGGCCGAAGAACGCTCCGGTGAGGACGTCGGGGTGATCTCCGGGGGCGGCGCCTGCCATGGTTTCCTCCTCCTCAGCCCAGGATGTCGCCGAGGAGGTCGCCCATGCGCTCGCGCTCGGCGAGCACGTCGCGCCGGAGGCGCTCGACGACCCCCTCGTAGATGTCGTCGATGGATGGCATGGCGGCGGCGGCCTGGCCGGGGGCGGCGCCGGCCTGGCCGGTGAGCCCCTGCATCGCGGAGGTCGCCTGGGCGGCGGCGCCCTGGCCGAGCGCGGTCGCCTGGTCGAGGAGGCCCTGCCCGGCGGTCATGGCGGCGCCGGCGACGCCCTGGCCGAGCGCGGTCGCCTGGTCGAGGAGGCCCTGCCCCGCGGTCATCGCGGCGCCGAGCGCCCCCTGCCCCTGGGCGCCGGCCTGCCCCACGAGCCCCTCCCCGGCGGCGAGGGCGGAGCCGGCGACGCCCTGGGCCGCGCCGGCGGCGCTGTCGACGGCGCCCTGCGCGGCGCCCGCGATGCCCTGCACGGCGCCGGCGGCGG
>JBFLWO010000093.1:0-7123 GCA_040757755.1 Actinomycetota bacterium | reverse complement strand
GCCTGGCCGTCGCCCTCGCGGAGTGCGCCATCGCGGGGGGCCGCGGCGCCCGGGTCGCCGTCCCCGCCGGCCGCCGCGCCGACGAGGCCCTGTTCGGCGAAGGGGCCGGGCGCGTCGTCGTGACCTGCCGCCCCGGCGACGTCGACGCCCTGCGGGCCGCCGCCGGGGACGTCCCCCTCCGTGAGATCGGCACCGTCGGCGGCGACGCCGTCGAGGTGCGCGTCGGCGAGGACACGGTCGCGGTGCGGATCGCCGACGCGGCGGCCGCCTACGAGGACGCGATCCCGCGGGCGGTGGAGGCGTGACCATGCGCGACGGCGACCACCCCCGCGAGGAGTGCGGGGTCTTCGGGGTCGCCGCGCCGGGACGGGACGTGTCCCGCCTCGCCTTCTGGGCCCTGCACGCCCTGCAGCACCGCGGGCAGGAGAGCGCCGGCATCGCCGCCACCGACGGCCGGTGGATGACCGTGCAGAAGGACCTCGGCCTGGTGGGGGACGTGTTCGACGAGCCGTCCCTGCGCAGCCTCACCGGCACCACCGCGATCGGCCACGTCCGGTACTCGACGACGGGGGCGAACCGCTGGCAGAACGCCCAGCCGGTGTCCCGCACCCGCGGCGAGGGCTACGTCGCGATCGCCCACAACGGCAACCTCACGAACACCGACGCGCTGCGCCGCGAGCTGGACGGCACCGGCACCGAGCTGGTCGCCACGAGCGACAGCGAGCTGATCGCCGCCCTCATCGCCGACGAGCCCGGCACCCTGCTCGACGCCGTCACCGCCGTGATGCCGCGCCTCGTGGGGGCGTACTCCGTGGTGGCCCTCACGAGCGACGGGGAGCTCGTCGCGTTCCGCGACCCGCACGGCGTGCGGCCCCTCGTCCTCGGCCGCGTCGACGGCGGCCACTGCGTCGCGTCCGAGACCTGCGCCCTCGACCAGATCGGCGCGGCCCTCCTGCGGGAGGTCACCCCCGGGGAGGCGGTGCGCATCGACGCCGACGGCGTCACCGGCCACCAGGTGATGCCCGCCGCCGGGGCGCGCCTGTGCATCTTCGAGTCCATCTACTTCGCCCGCCCCGACAGCCTCCTGGACGGGCGCACCGTGTGGGAGAGCCGCCGCGCGATGGGGGCGGAGCTCGCCGGGGAGAGCCCCGTCGACGCCGACATGGTGGTGGGCCTGCCCGACAGCGGCACCCCCGCCGCGATCGGCTTCGCCGGCGCGTCCGGCATCCCCTACGCGGAGGCCGTGGTGCGCAACCGCTACGTGGGGCGCAGCTTCATCCAGCCGGACCAGGAGATGCGCCAGCGCGGCGTGTGGCTCAAGTTCAACCCGCTGCGGGAGCTGATCGCCGGGAGAAGGCTCGTCGTGATCGACGACTCCATCGTGCGCGGCAACACCACCCGCCAGGTCGTCGCGATGCTGCGCGAGGCGGGCGCCGCCGAGGTGCACCTGCGCATCTCGTCCCCCCCGATCGCCTGGCCGTGCTTCTACGGCATCGACATGGCGGACCGCGCCGAGCTCTTCGCCGCCCAGATGGACGTGGAGGGGATCCGCCGGTCGGTGGGCGCCGACAGCCTCGCGTACCTCAGCCTCGACGGGCTGCAGCGCGCCATCGGGCGCCCAGCGTCGGGCTACTGCCGCGCCTGCTTCACCGGCGACTACCCCATCGCGATCCCCGCCGCCGCGCCCGGCGCCGCGGCGGGCGCCGACAAGCTGCGCTTCGAGGCGCCGGCCGACGGCCGCCGCCCCGCCGGCGCGACCGCCGTCCCCGTCACCGTCGGCCGGGTGCCGGCCGGGGGCCGGTGAGCGACGGCATCAGCTACCGCGACTCCGGGGTGGACCTGGAGGCGGCGCGACGGCACACCGCGGGCATCGCCCCCTTCGTCACCGGCGGGGTCACGGGCTTCGCCAGCGCCATGCCGCTCCCCCCCGGCATGCGGGACCCCCTCATCGTGTCCTGCACCGACGGGGTCGGCACGAAGCTCCTCCTCGCCCTGGAGCAGGGCCGCATCGACGGGCTCGGCCAGGACCTCGTGGCGATGTCCGTGAACGACCTCGTCTGCTGCGGCGCCACGCCCCTGTTCTTCCTCGACTACCTCGCCGTCGGCCGCCTCGACCCCGACGTGGCACGGGTGATCGTGGAGAGCATCGCGGTGGCGTGCGCCGCGTGCGACTGCACGCTGGTGGGCGGCGAGACCGCCGAGCTGCCCGGCCTGTACCGGGACGACCACTTCGACCTCGCCGGGTTCGCGGTGGGCGTGGTGGAGCGCGACGAGCTGCGCGGGCCGCACCTCGTGCGGGCGGGGGACGTGATCATCGGGCTGCCGTCGTCCGGCGTCCACTCGAACGGCTACTCGCTGGTGCGGGCCCTCGTGCGGGAGGGGTACCTCGCCCCCATCCCGGAGCTCCTGGAGCCGACGCGCCTGTACCCGCGGGCCCTGCAGCGGCTGCGCGACGGGCGGGTCACGGTCCACGCCGCCGCCCACATCACCGGCGGCGGGCTGCCCGAGAACCTGCCGCGCGCCGTCCCGGAGGGGCTGCGGCCCGTCGTCGACCCGCGCACGTGGCCGCTGCCGAAGGCGATCGAGGCGATCATGGCGACGGGGCGCGTCACCCCCGAGGAGGCCTGGAGCACGTTCAACATGGGCCTCGGCATGTGCCTCATCGTGCCGGAGTCGTCGGTGGAGCCGGCGCTGACCCGCCTCGACGACGCCCGCGTCGTCGGCTGGGTCGAGCAGGGCTCCGGGGGCCTCAGGGTCGCGTGACGGACGGCGCGGCGCGCTTCCCGATCGCCGTCCTCGTGAGCGGCGCGGGCACCAACCTGCAGGCCCTCATCGACCGGATCCACCAGGACCCGGCGGAGCCCGGGGAGATCGTGCTGGTGGTGGCGTCCAGCGCCGACGCCCCCGCCCTGGAGCGGGCCCGCGCGGCCGGGATCCCCACGGCGGTCGTGTCGCGCGACGAGCACCCCGACCGGGTGCGGCGCGACGAGGCGCTCGCCGACGTCGTCGCGGCGTCCGGCGCGGCGCTCGTCGTGATGGCCGGCTGGATGAGCATCGTGACCGGCGCGTTCCTCGACCGGTTCCCCGACCGCGTCCTGAACCTGCACCCGTCGCTCCTGCCGTCCTTCCCCGGGATGCACGCCATCGAGGAGGCCCTCGCCTGGGGGGTGCGGGTCACGGGGGTGACGGTGCACTTCGCGGAGGAGCAGGTGGACGGGGGTCCACCGGTGCTGCAACGCGCGGTTCCGGTGGTATACGGTGACACGGTCGCGTCCCTCCGGGAGCGCATCCGGACGGTCGAGCACGAGCTGTTGAGCGAGGCGGTGTCGCTCTTCTCGCGCGGGGCCGTGCGCCGCGATCCCGGACAGCCCCGGCAGGTCGAGATCCTCAGGGAGGATGGATGATGAAGGTCGCTCGCGCGCTCGTCTCGGTGTCCGACAAGACCGGGCTGGAGGAGCTCGCGCGCGGCCTGCAGGACCTCGGCGTCGAGATCCTGTCGACGGGCGGCACGGCGACGGCCCTGCGGGAGATGGGCATCGACGTGACCCCCGTGGAGTCCGTCACCGGCCAGAAGGAGATCCTCGGCGGCCGCGTGAAGACCCTGCACCCCCTCATCCACGGCGCGATCCTGGGGCGCGGCGGCCACGAGCAGGACGAGGCCGAGATGGAGGAGGCCGGCATCCGGGCGATCGACCTCGTCGTCGTGAACCTGTACCCGTTCGAGGAGACGGTCGCGAAGCGCGGCGTGACCGAGTCGGAGGCCGTCGAGAAGATCGACGTCGGGGGGCCCGCGATGATCCGGGCCGCCGCGAAGAACCACGACCGCGTCGGGGTCCTCACGTCCCCCACCCAGTACCCGGAGGTGCTGGCGGAGCTGCGGGACGCGGGGGAGCTGTCGCACGACACGCGCCGGCGGCTCGCCGCGGCGGCGTTCCAGCGCACCGCCCGCTACGACGCGGCGATCGCGAACTGGATGGCGCAGCTCGACGGCGACTTCCCCGACGTGCTGCTCGTCGACTACGACAAGCAGTCCGACCTGTCGTACGGCGAGAACCCGCACCAGCGCGCCGCCTACTACGCCCGCCGCGGCGCCCGCACGCATCTTCTGTCGCGCGTGGAGCAGCTGCACGGCAAGGCGATCTCGTTCAACAACCTCTACGACCTGGACGCCGCCCGCGGCCTCGCCGAGGAGTTCCAGCTTCCGGTGTGCGTCATCGTGAAGCACAACAACCCGTGCGGCGTCGCGATCGCGCAGGACGTCGCCACGGCGTACGAGCGTGCCGTCGCCTGCGACCCGGTGTCGGCGTACGGCGGGGTGATCGTGGTGAACCGCCCGATCGACACGGCGCTGGGCGAGAAGCTCGCCTCCACCTTCGTCGAGGTGCTCCTCGCCCCCGGCTACGAGGAGGGGGCCCTGGAGGCCCTGACCCGCAAGCCGAACACGCGGATCCTCGAGAACCGTGAGCGGCGGCGCCAGAACCCGGGGGAGCAGGACGTCCGCCGGGTGCTCGGCGGCCTCCTGGTGCAGGACCGTGACCAGGAGTCGGAGGACCGTGACGCGATGCGCGTCGCCACCCGCACCGCCCCCTCCGACGGGCAGTGGGGGGACCTCCTGTTCGCGTGGCGGGTGTGCAAGCACGTGAAGAGCAACGCGATCGTGATCACGCGGGACCTCGCGACGATCGGGATCGGGGCGGGGCAGATGAGCCGCGTCGACGCCGTGCGTCTGGCGGTGGAGAAGGCCGGGGGGGACGTGTCGGGCGGCAGCCTCGCCAGCGACGCGTTCTTCCCGTTCGCGGACGGCCCGGAGGCGGCGATCGACGCGGGCGTGCGCGCGATCGCGCAGCCCGGCGGGTCGATCCGCGACGACGAGGTGATCGCGGCGTGCGACGCCCGGGAGGTCGCCATGGTCCTCACCGGACGGCGACACTTCCGGCACTAGGAGAGCGCTGAAGAACCTCTTCGCGCGGCGACTCACGAGAGAGCTCCATGACGATTCAGCAGCGTGATGCGCTCTGCGGTGCGGACTTTCGCGGCAGGACCCCCAGGGGGATCGCGGCGGGCGGCGAAGCGTTGACGGCGGGACGACCGCGGGGGGCCGCCCGGACGGGCGCCTGACGGGGAGGCGGGATGGCGCGGAACCACGGTGAGGCGCGGGACGGGGGGCGGCGACCGCCCGAGTGGTGGGACCTGGCCCACCGGATCCGGCGGCTCGGCCTGGTGCAGCTCGCGGCGCTCGTCGGCGTCGGCGTGCTCATCGTGCTCGTCGCGTTCTTCTCGGGGCGGGCCGTCAACCGGGAGACCGCGGATCAGGTGCGGGCCGAGGCGTTCCACCGTGACCTCGCCGCGTTGCGCCACGACGTGGCGGTGCAGGAGTCCGCGTTCTTCCGGAACCGGGCGAGCGGCGGCACGGGGAACCCGGAGGGCGCCGCCATCGCGGCGGCCCGCAGCCTGCGGCGCGCCGGCGAGCTGGCGGGCGGGGACCCGACCGGCGGGGACGCGGCGAAGGCGGCGGCGGCCCGCGACACCCGGCGCTCCCTCGACGCCCTGGTGCGCCAGTTCGACGCGATGCGCCGCGCCGCGCCGCTGACCCCCGTCGACGACCGGCGCGCCGCGACGCAGGTGGGGGCGCTGTTCGACGTGGCGGGCCAGAGCCTCGACCTGTGGGTGGGGCGCGACGCGGACCTACGGGCCGCCGCGGGCGGGCGTCAGCAGCGGCTCGTGCGCCGCGTCGAGGTGGTGATCGTCGCCCTGCTCGGCGGCCTCGTCGTCGCGAGCCTCGTGCTGTGGGCCCTGGTGCAGCACGGCCAGCGGCGGATGGTGGAGACCCTGGACGAGGCGGCGCGCCAGATGTCGGACCTCGCGGCGACAGATCCCTTGACGAGCCTCGTGAACCACGGGGAGTTCCACGGCCGCCTCGCGGAGGAGGTGAAGCGGGCGCGGCGCCACGGGCGGGAGCTGTCCCTCATCCTCATGGACCTCGACCACTTCAAGGACGTGAACGACACGCGGGGCCACCAGGTGGGCGACGACGTCCTGGTGGAGGTCGCCCGGCGGTTGAGCTCGCTCGCCCGCACCGGGGACGTCGTGGGCCGGGTGGGCGGGGAGGAGTTCGGGTGGCTCCTGCCGGAGACGAGCGTGCTGGAGGCGTTCCAGGCGGCGGAGCGCGCCCGGCAGTCGATCTCCGCGACGCCGTACCGGGAGGTGGGGCGGATGACGCTGTCGGCGGGGGTCGCCGACCTGTCCGACGCGGCGGACGCCGACGAGCTGTACCGGCTCGCGGACAGCGCCCTGTACTGGGCGAAGTCCCACGGGCGGGACATCACGTTCCGCTACTCGTCGGAGGTCGCGGACGCGATGGGCGGCGGCGCCCGCGCGGCCCGCACCGCCCGGGCCCAGACGATCTCGAGCCTGCGGGGCCTGGCGCGGGCGGTGGATGCCCGCAGCCCGTGGACGCGCCGCCACTCGGACCGGGTGGCGGAGGTGGCGCGCCTGCTGGCCGAGGACGTGGGGTGGCGCAGCGAGCGGTGCGACGACCTGCGGGAGGCGGCGCTGCTGCACGACCTGGGGCGGATCAGCACGGGTGAGCAGCCGGCGGGCGACACGCCGCACGGCGTCCCCGACCCCCGCCAGGTCCTCCTGTCGAGTGAGATGGCGCAGGGCGTGCTGTCCGGCGAGCAGGCGGCGTGGCTGCGGCACCGGCTGGAGCGGTGGGACGGCGGCGGGCCGGAGGGCCTGGCGGCGGAGGGGATCCCGGACGGCGCCCGGATCCTGGCGGTGGCGGAGGCGTGGGAGGAGCGCACGGCGGCGCGGGAGCCGGTGGCGCGCCTGGCGCCGGCGGAGGCGATGGCGGAGATCCGGGGGGACGCGGGCGCGGCGTTCGACCCGCGGGTCGCGGCCGCCCTGGACCGCCTGGTCGCGACGGGCCTCCTGCCGCTCGACCCGGACACGGGGCGGGCGCCCACCGCGAGGCGGGCGGCGGTGCGGCCCGACCGGCGCCCCTGGTAGCCGCGCGGACCGCGCGGCGGTCAGTCGTCCTCGGCGTCGGCGGCGGACGGCGGCATCAGGAGGGACCCGAGGACCGCGTCGACGGCGTCGCGCGGCAGGTCCGGGTAGCGGCCGC
>JBFLWO010000092.1:0-7127 GCA_040757755.1 Actinomycetota bacterium | reverse complement strand
GCCGACGCCGCCGACGCCTGCCCCCCCGCGGCGGCCGCCGGGGTGGAGCGCATCGTGGGGCACGTGCTGCGCGAGCATCTCGGCGTGACGCTGCGGTCCGCGGCGCCTCTGTGAGACCTGACCCGCCGCGGGAAGGCGGGTGGTCCCGGATTCTTCCGCCGCTCCCCTGCCGGGCGGACGGGCGACGGTTAGACTCCCCGTCCTCACGCCGCCGGCGCTGCACGTCCAGCTGCGCCCATGCGGACCTCACCCGGCACCCGGACAGGAGGGGCATGTGACGAGCGCCGTCGGGACGAAGATGGTCTACGACTTCTCAGAGGGCACGCGCGACATGCGCGACCTCCTCGGCGGGAAGGGCGCGAACGTCGCGGAGATGACGCGGCTCGGGCTCCCGGTGCCGCGCGGCTTCACGATCACGACCGAGACCTGCATGTCGTACCTGCGGGGCGGTCACGCCTTCCCGGCGGGCCTGCGCGAGGAGGTGGACGAGCACCTCGCACGCCTCGAGGAGGAGATCGGCAAGCGACTCGGCGACCCCCAGAACCCGCTCCTCGTATCCGTACGCAGCGGCGCGAAGTTCTCGATGCCGGGGATGATGGACACGGTCCTGAACCTCGGCCTGAACGACGAGAGCGTCGAGGGCCTCGCCGCCCGCACCGGGAACCCCCGCTTCGCCTACGACTCGTACCGCCGGTTCATCCAGATGTTCGGTGACGTCGTCAGCGAGGTCGAGAAGCGCCACTTCGAGGAGGCGCTGAACTCCCTCAAGAAGGAGCGGGGCGTCGAGGCCGACGTGGACCTCACCGCCGACGACCTGAAGGGCCTCGTCGCGACGTACAAGTCGATCTACGAGCGGCACAAGGGCGAGCCGTTCCCGCAGGAGCCGCGCGCGCAGCTCGACGCGGCGATCCGCGCCGTGTTCGAGAGCTGGGACAACCGCCGCGCCCGCGACTACCGGCGCCTGCACCGCATCTCGCACGACCTCGGCACCGCCGTGAACGTGCAGCAGATGGTGTTCGGCAACACGGGCCCGCGCTCCGCCACCGGGGTGGCGTTCACCCGCAACAACACCACCGGCGAGAGCGGCAAGCCGTTCGGGGACTTCCTCATCAACGCGCAGGGCGAGGACGTGGTGGCGGGCATCCGCACCCCGCGCCCGCTCGACGAGCTGAAGGACGAGATCCCCGAGGCGTACGAGCAGCTCCTCGAGACGATGGGCCTCCTCGAGCGCACGTACCGCAACATGCAGGACGTCGAGTTCACCATCGAGGACGGCCGCCTCTACATGCTGCAGACCCGCAACGGGAAGCGCAGCGGCCACGCGATGGTGAAGATCGCGGTGGACATGGTGGAGGAGGGCCTCGTCACCTGGGAGGAGTCCCTCCGCGACCTCGTCGACCCGTCGCAGGTCCACCAGCTCCTCCTGCCGCGCCTCGACGAGGACGCCGCCCCCGACGCCGTCGCGGCGGGGGTGAACGCCTCCCCCGGCGCCGCCGTGGGCGCGATCGTGTTCACCGCCGACGAGGCGGAGCGGCGCGGCACCGCCGGCGAGCGGGTCATCCTCGTGCGCGACGAGACCACGCCGGACGACCTGCACGGCATGATCGCCGCGCAGGGCATCCTCACGGCGCGCGGCGGCAAGACGAGCCACGCCGCGATCGTGGCGGTCGGCATGGGCAAGCCCGCCGTCTGCGGCGTCGGGGCGATCGAGATCGACGAGGAGGCCGGGCAGATGACGGTCTCCGGCCGCACGCTGAAGGCCGGCGACGAGATCACGATCGACGGCACCACCGGACGCGTCTACGTCGGCGCCCTGCCGCTGGTGGAGCCGAACTCCGAGCACGGCGGCCTGCAGGTCATCCTCGAGTGGTCCGACCAGGCGCGCCGCCTGCGGGTGCGGGCGAACGCCGACACCCCGGAGGAGGCTGCGAAGGCGCGGGAGTGGGGCGCCGAGGGCATCGGCCTGTGCCGCACGGAGCACATGTTCCGCGAGGACGAGCGGGTGCCGATCGTGCAGCGCATGATCCTCGCCGACGACCCGGCGGAGCGGCAGGCCGCCGTCGACCTCCTCAAGCCGTTCCAGGAGGGGGACTTCACCGGGATCTTCCGGGCGATGGCGGGCCTGCCCGTCACGATCCGGCTGCTCGACCCGCCGCTGCACGAGTTCCTGCCCAGCTACGTCGAGCTCGTCGCCCGCTCCGAGCGGGCGAAGGCGACCGGCGCCCGCGACGCGGAGGTGGAGGCGCAGCTTCCGCGCGTCGCGCAGCTGCACGAGGTGAACCCGATGCTCGGCACCCGCGGCTGCCGCCTCGGCATCGAGATGCCCGAGATCTACCGGATGCAGGTGCAGGCGATCATGAGCGCCGCGTGCACGGTGGCGGAGGAGACCGGCGCCGCCCCGATCGTCGAGATCATGATCCCCCTGGTCGGGTTCGAGGAGGAGATCCGCCGGATGCGGGAGCTCGTGGTGGAGGAGGCGGACCGCGTCCTCGCCGAGCGCGGCCGGGTGATCGAGTACCTCGTCGGCACGATGATCGAGCTGCCGCGCGCGGCGCTCACCGCCGACGAGATCGCCCGTCACGCCGACTTCTTCTCGTTCGGCACGAACGACCTCACGCAGACCACCCTGGGCTTCTCCCGCGACGACGCGGAGGGCAAGTTCCTGAACCACTACCTCGAGCGCGGCGTGCTGACCGCGAACCCGTTCGAGACCCTGGACCAGGGCGGCGTCGGCCAGCTGGTGCGGGTCGGCTCCGAGCGGGGGCGGTCCGTGAAGGAGGGCCTGAAGCTCGGTATCTGCGGTGAGCACGGCGGCGACCCGGAGAGCGTCCGGTTCTGCCACCGCACCGGCCTCGACTACGTCTCCTGCTCCCCGTTCCGGGTGCAGGTGGCGCGCATCGCGGCGGGCCAGGCGGCGCTCGAGGGCGACGCCGCCTCCCGCGATCGCTAGCGGGATGTCGCCCCGCGCGGCGCCGGACGGCGTGCCGCGCGGGGCCTCCCTCGCTACGATCTGATCGTCCCCCACGAGCCAAGGAGACACCCGATCTCCGCCGAAGAGCGCTACAAGCTCGGAAGCCTGGGCGACCTCGTCGAGCTTCTCATCGACGGGTGGCAGATCCAGCACCTCCATTACGCCGATTGCTGCGGCACTGACGGCCAGGGCCCCCCCGGGGCGTTCGTCGAGCTGACCCGCCCCGACCAGGGGCGCTACGGCCTGTACGTGCCGGACGACGGCCGGGCGTTCTCGCACCGGGCGCTCGTCGCCCTGTTCCGGGAGAGCCCCCACATCTGGAAGCACCGCTCCGCGGAGCGCATCCACCAGCTCGCCGGTGACGCGCCGATGGCGGCGCCGCGGGAGCCGGAGGAGTGGGGGGAGGTGGTGGAGCCGTTCCCGCAGGGGCTCACGTTCAGCCCCGGCACGCTGCGCGGCGTGGTCCCGATCATCCAGACGGAGGCGGTGGACGACATCACCATCGCCCTCACCAGCCTGGAGCGCTACCAGCAGGGTGCCCGCGCGCGCTTCCTGGCGCACGCCGCCGACCCGAAGAAGCGCAAGAGCCTCGCCGTGCTCGACGTCCTGGCGGTCGACGACCAGGGCCGCCGGTACCGCACCGCGACGGTGGACGTGAAGAAGGAGGGCAACCGCGCGGAGGGGGCCCTGGTCCTCGCCCCGGCGATCCCCCGCGACGTCGCCCAGATCACGATCACGATCGGCACGGTCGGCAACGGGAAGCGCGACGAGCACGTGCCGGGCCCGTGGGTGTTCCCGATCCAGCTGTCCGCGTCGACGTGACCTCCGGGCCGGCGCCGGCCCGGGCGGGGGGCGCCGTCCGGGACCGCCCGGAGGATCCCTGCCCGTACCGCACGCCGTTCCAGCGGGACCGGGACCGCATCATCCACACGAAGGCGTTTCGGCGCCTGAAGCACAAGACCCAGGTGTTCATCGCGCCGGAGGGGGACCATTACCGGACGCGGCTCACGCACACCCTGGAGGTGTCTGCCCTCGCCCGGACGGTGGCGCGGTCCCTGGGGCTGGACGAGGACCTGGTCGAGGCGATCGCGATGGGCCACGACCTGGGGCACGCCCCGTTCGGTCACGCGGGGGAGGCGGAGCTCGACGCGATCCTGCGGCGCGACCACGGCCGCCGGTTCTTCCACAACGAGCAGAGCGTGCGGATCGTGGAGCGGCTGGAGCGGGACGGTGCGGGGCTCAACCTGACGCGGGCGGTGCGCGACGGCATCCGGCACCACACGGGGCCGGGCACCCCGGCGACGCTGGAGGGGCAGGTGGTGCGTCTGGTGGACCGGGTCGCGTACGTGAACCACGACATCGAGGACGCCCTGCGGGCGGGGGTGATCGCGGAGGGCGACCTGCCGCGGGCGCAGATCGCGGTGCTGGGCGATTCGACGAGCCGCCGCCTGACGCGCCTGGTGGGGGACATCGTGGAGTCGAGCGCGGGGGCGGGGGAGATCCGCCAGTCCCCGGACGTCGCGGAGGCGTTCCTGGCCCTGCGGGCGTTCATGTTCGACCGGGTGTACCTGGCGCCGCCGGCGAGCGACGAGGCCCGGCGGGCGCAGCGCGTGGTGCGTTCGCTCTTCGCGTTCTACCTCGAGCGTCCGGAGCTCCTGCCCCCGTCGGTCGAGGAGGACGTCGTGACGCGGGTCACCGACTTCGTCTCCGGGATGACCGATCGTTACGCGCTGCGGGAGTACCACGAGCAGCTCCTCCCGCACGAGGGGCCGCTGTAGGGCTCGACCGTGCGCCGACGGCCGCGTCGCGACGGGGGCAGACGCGGGGGGCGGGTGGCACTACAGTGGGCGGCGGTCCCGGGCCGGCGTCGCCGGCCGCCCGCTCCCGTGGGAGGTGCCCCATGTTCGTGAACGTCGGCCGCTTCCGCTTCCGTGCGATGAGCGAGGACGAGCGGCGGAGCATGATGGAACGTATCGCGCAGGACGTCCCGCCGATCGCCCGTGAGAGCCCCGGTTTCCGCGGCGTGTACTTCGCCCGCCCGAGCGACGACGAGGTGATGGCGGTGTGGCTGTGGGAGAGCGAGGCGGACTGGGACGCGGCGCTCGTCCGGTTCGGGCCGCTGCTTGAGGAGTACGTCGTCCCGAACCTCGCCGGGCCCCCGGAGCGCGTCGGCGCCGAGGTGGAGGTGCAGGTCACGCCCTGACGGCGCGGCGGGGCAGCACCCCACCCTGGGCGGGCCGTCGGGCGCGAACCGGGCGTCGCGAGCGCGCGCGCTGCCGGCATCGTGTCGATCCCCCCGGGGGGAACGCGTGTTCCCCCCGGGGGTGCTGTGAGAGGATAGGGCTGTGCCGCTCATCACCCCCGAGAGCGTCGAGGCCGTGCGTCAGGCCGCGGACCTGTCGGAGCTCGTGCGCGGGCGGACGGAGCTCGTGCGGCGCGGGGGGCGGTGGTGGGGGCGCTGCCCGTTCCACGAGGAGCACACCCCGTCGTTCTCCCTGATCCCGCCGGAGAACCGCGCCTACATCTGCTTCAGCTGCGGTGCGAAGGGCGACGCGATCACGTGGATGATGGAGAAGGAGGGGGCGGGCAGCTTCGCGGAGGCGGTCGAGGCGCTGGCGGAGCGCTTCGGCGTGCAGATCCGGTATGAGCGCGCCTCCCCGCAGGAGGAGGCGGAGCTCGCCGCCGCCGCCCGGCGGCGCGAGCTCCTCGACCGGGCCGCCGACTTCTACGCCGAGTACCTGTGGCGGGCCGACGAGGCCGCCGCGGCCCGCGCCTACCTCGCCGAACGCGGCTTCGACGAGCCGCTCCTGCGCCGCTTCACCGTCGGCTACGCCCCCGGCGGCGGCCAGGTGCTGTCCCGCCGGGCGATGCGTCAGGGCTTCACCCGCGACGAGCTGGACGGGGCCGGCCTCGCCCGGGTCCGCGGCGCCGCGCCGCACGACTTCTTCACGGGGCGGATCACGTTCCCGATCGCCGACGCCCGCGGGCGGGTGCAGGGCTTCGGCGCCCGCACCCTCGACCCGACGCAGCGGGCGAAGTACGTGAACTCCCCGGAGACCCCCGCGTTCCAGAAGCGGCGGCTCCTGTTCGGCCTCGCGCAGGCCCGCGCCGACGCCGCCCGCCGCGGATGGATCGTCGTGGCGGAGGGGTACACCGACGTCCTCGCCCTCGCCGCCGCGGGCGTCGACGCCGCCGTCGCCTGCATGGGGACGTCCCTCACCACCGACCAGCTGCGCATCCTCGCCCGCGTCGCCCGCGAGGTGCGGCTGTGCTTCGACGGGGACCGCGCCGGCCAGGAGGCCGCGTGGCGCACCGTCGAGGCGGCCCGGGACGTGCCCGTCCGGCTCACCGCCATCGCCCTGCCCCCCGGCCTCGACCCCGGGGACATGGCCGCCTCCCCGGAGGGGCTCGCCGAGCTCGCCCGTCTCGCCGACACGCCGGAGCCCCTCGTGCTGTGCCTCGTCCGGGCACGGCTGGAACGCACCGACCGCGCCTCCGTCGCGGAGCGGGAACGCGCGTTCACGGACGTCGTCGACCTGCTGCGGCGCCTGCCCGACTCCCTGGAGAAGGACGAGGCGGTGCGGGTCGCCTCCGGCCTCCTCGGCCTGTCGCCCGCGATGGCGGAGCGCCTCGCCGCCGACGCGCGGGCGCGGCGCACCGGCGGCGCCCCGTCGCAGCCGCCGCGCCCGCCCGCCCAGCCCCTGTCCGCCGACGCGGAACGCGAACGGCGGCTCCTCGGCCTCGCCGTCGCCCTCCCCGGCGTCGCGCCGCGCTACCTCGCCGAGCTCCCCGCCGAGGCGCTGGGAAGCCCGGAGCACCGCCGCGTGCGGGACCTCCTCGTCCAGGGCACGCCGCCGCACGCCTGGCCGGAGGACCTCGTGCCGCTCGGCATCGAGCTGCAGGCGCGCGCCGCCGAGGCGCCCGCCACCGAGGCGGAGCTGCGCGAGGCCGTGCTGCGCGTGGAGGCGCCGATGCTGGAGCGGCGCGCCGCGGAGCTGCGCGCCGCCGGCGACGAGGCGGAGCTCATCCGCGTCCTCGGCCTGCTGAACCGGCTGCGCGCCGCCACCCGGGCGGGCTGACCGGCCCGGCGGCGTCCTACGAGTCCGGGCCGTCCCCGGATGCGGGGGGCGGGCCCGCCGCGGCGGGCTTCTGCACC
>JBFLWO010000091.1:0-7135 GCA_040757755.1 Actinomycetota bacterium | reverse complement strand
CTCGCGGGCCGTGCGGCGCTAAGGTGCGCGCGAGCGCCCGTAGCTCAGCTGGACAGAGCGGCGGACTTCTAATCCGCGGGTCGCAGGTTCGAATCCTGCCGGGCGCGTCGCTCTGGCGCGCCTCGCCGTTAGGCTCGTCCCAGAGATGAGGGTCGTACGGATGAGTGGCTCCGCGGGCCTCGCGAGGGCCGAGGCCCTACTGCACGACGCGCTCGTCCGCTACTCGGAGGTGGAGCACGACCGCGACGCTCGCTGCCTGAGCATCCCGTGCGTCGTCCCGGCCCCCGGGAGCACGAGACTGCGCGCGCTCGGCGGGGAGCGCGCCTATCTCGCGCGGAAGCCTCTCGAGTGGCTTCTGAGGAGGCCTCGCCGGGAGGCGCCGGAAGGGCTCTACGTGCTCAGACTCCTCACCGTCGAGGACGTCCGGATTGAGGACCCCGACGGGCTGGGCGGCAACTACCTCACCGACCTCCGCCACGACGAGCCCGCGGGCGAGATCCTGATCGAAGGCGCGCTCCCCGGTCGGGCGGTGGCGCGCCTCGCCGAGATCCATCTCGAGGTCGAGCGGTGCGGGGGGACCGTGGACATCTTCGCCGGCTCGGAGTAGGGCGGGGTGGAGGACTACTCGGCGGCGGCGGGACACGGAGACCCGCCGGCCCCAAGCGACGCCGCCCTCGATTCCCGCGGGGTCCATCGGCCGCCCTGGATCCCGTCTGCCGGGCGTCAGGGCCCCGATTTCCGGTGCGGCTATTCCCGTTTGTCGGTGGCGGCATTCCCGTTTGGTGGCAGGTCGGGACCCTCGATCCGGGTGCGATGCGCACGCGACCCCACTGCGACCTGCCATGCGCGCGTCGCAGGTGTGCCGGCGCCGCGCGCCGACGGACGGTGACCTGCCCCCGTCGGTAGTTCCCCGCACGATCGGCGGGGCGGATCACCCTGGCACCGGGCGCGCGCCCCGGCGATGCTGTGCCCGGTCGCCATGTCCGACGCGCTCCGCAGCCTGCTCCGTGCGCGCGGCGCGCCCCCCGGTCCCCTCGGGGAGGTGCGCGCCCACGTCGCACGCCACGGGCCGCCCGGCGCGGACGCCCTGCGGGACCTCGCGGAGCACATCGGGATGCCGGTCGCCTCCTTGCGCGGCGCCGTCGGCTACTTCGCGGACCTCAACGCCCCCGCCGCCGACGTCCTCGTATGCGACGGCACCTCCTGCCACCTCGCCGGCGCCGACCGCCTCCGCGCCGGGGTCGAGGCGAAGGCGGCGACCCGCGCGGTGCGATGCCTCGGTCACTGCCACGCGTCCCCCGCCCTCCTCGTCCACGGCCGCGTCGTGCACGCCCGCCCGGGGGACACCGCCGAGACCCTCTTCGGCGGCGGTGCACGCGACGACGCCCCCGTCGACGTCCGGTGCCTCGCCCCCGAGCGCATCGTCACGCGCCGCCTCGGCCGCGGCGGGTTCGCGGACCTCGACCGGGCACGCGGCGACGGCGCCTACACCGCCCTCGACGCCGCCCTCGCCGGGCCGCCCGAGGCGGTGCTCGCCGCCGTGATCGCCTCCGGGGAGCGGGGCCGCGGCGGCGCCGCCTACCCCACCGGCCACAAGTGGCGGGCCGCCGCCGCCGCGCCCGGCACGGCGAAGCACGTCGTCGCGAACGGCGACGAGGGGGACCCCGGCGCGTACCTCGACCGCCACCTCATGGAGGAGGACCCCCACGCCCTGATCGAGGGGATGGCGCTGTGCGCCTACGCGATCGGCGCCGGGCACGGCGTCGTGTTCATCCGCGGGGAGTACCCCGCCGCCCACGCCGCCGTCACCGCCGCCGTCGACCATGCCCGGCGGGCCGGGATCCTCGGGGACCGCCTGCTCGGCCACGGACCCGCCTTCGACATCACCGTCGTCCAGGGCATGGGGAGCTACGTCTGCGGGGAGGAGACCGCCCTCCTGAACGCCATCGAGGGGTTCCGCGGCGACGTCCGGCCACGCCCCCCGTACCCCGTCGACCACGGGCTGCACGGCCGGCCGACCGTCGTGAACAACGTCGAGACCCTCGTGAACGTCCCGTGGATCGTCGCCCACGGGCCCGACGCCTACCGCGCCCTCGGCACCGCCGCGTCCCCCGGCACGAAGGCCCTGTGCCTCAACGCGGGGTTCGCCCGCCCCGGCATCGTGGAGGTGGAGCTCGGCACGCCCCTCCACACGGTGCTGGGGGAGGGGGGAGGCGCCGACGGGCTGCGCGCCGTGCTCGTGGGCGGCCCCATGGGCAGCGTCGTCACCCCGCGCGACTGGGACGTGCCCGTGTGCCACGCCGCGATGCGCGACCGCGGCATCGAGCTGGGGCACGGCGGCATCGTCGCCCTCCCCGCCACCGCGGACCTGCGGGCGCTCCTCGACCACTGGCTCGCGTTCATGGCGGAGGAAAGCTGCGGACGGTGCGTGCCGTGCCGCATCGGGTCGCGGCGCCTCCTGGAGACGGTCCGCGGCGGCGGCCTCGACACCGGCCGCGCCGGCCTCGACCGCCTCCTGGACGTCGTCGCGCAGGCCAGCCTGTGCGCCTTCGGCCAGCGGATCCCCACCCCCGTGCGGGAGCTCATCGCCCTCATCGACGCGGAGGCCGCGTGACCGGCGGGCGGGCCGTGATCGACGGGCGCGGCGTCGTCGCCGACGGGCGCCCCATCATCGAGGTCGCGCGGGACGCGGGCATCGACATCCCGCATGTCTGCTGGCACCCCGGCCTCACCCCGGACGGCGGCTGCCGCATGTGCCTCGTCGAGGTCGACGGCGCCGCCCGCCCCGTCGCCGCCTGCCACACCCCCCTCGCCCCCGGCATGGAGGTCCGCACCGCGACGCCGCGCATCGAGGCGCTGCGCCGCGACATCCTCGCCCTCGAGCTCTCCGCACACCCCGAGGGCGCCCTGCGCCCCGACCCCGGCGGGCGCGACGTTCAGCGGCTCGCCGCCCGCTACTGCCTCGACCGCTCCCCGCACGGCCACCCCGCCGACACCCCCGCGGTCGACGCGTCGCACCCGTACATGCGGTTCGACCCGGCGATCTGCGTCACGTGCCGCCGCTGCCTGCGGGCCTGCGAGGAGATCCAGGGAACCTTCGCCTACGCCGTCGCCGGCCGGGGCGCGGGGACCCGGCTCGTGTTCGCCGCCACCGACCGCTTCGCCGACGGGGACTGCGTCGCCTGCGGGGCCTGCGTCGACGTGTGCCCCACCGGCGCGATCACGGACCGCGACCGGGCGCAGGCCCCCGCCCCCACGGAGCAGGTGCGGTCCACCTGCGGGTACTGCGGCGTCGGGTGCCAGGTGCAGGTCGGCGTCGCCGACGGCCGGGTCGTGCGCGTCGACGGCGTCCCCGCCTCCACCGTCTCGCGCGGACACCTGTGCCAGAAGGGGCGGTACGCCCACGCCCACCACCGCTCCCCCGACCGCCTCACGACCCCCCTCCTGCGCGACGGCGCGGGCCTGCGCGAGGTGACGTGGGAGGAGGCCACCGCCTGGGTCGCGGGCCGCCTGGCGCACATCCGCGACCGGCACGGACCCGACGCCGTCGCCGTCCTCGCCTCCTCCCGCTCCACCAACGAGGCCTGCTACCTGCTGCAGAAGCTCGCCCGCACCGTGATCGGGACGAACAACGTGGACTGCTGCGCCCGCGTCTGCCACTCCTCCACCGCGGCGGCCCTCACCGCCGCGACCGGGACGGGGGCGGCGACCGCGTGCTTCGCCGACATCGAGCTCGCCCGCGCCATCGTCGTCGCCGGCGCCAACCCCACCGAGGCGCATCCCGTCGTCGGCGCCCGCATCGTGCAGGCCGCCCTCGCCGGCACGCCCCTCGTCGTGATCGACCCGCGGCGCACCGCACTCGCCCGCATCGCCACCGTCCACCTGCAGGTCCGGCCCGGCGGCAACGTCGCGCTCTTCGCCGCCCTCGCCCGCGCCCTCCTCGACGCGGGACGCATCGACCGGGACTACCTCGACGCCCGCACCGAGGGCCTCGACGCCCTCGCCGCCGAGCTCGCCCGCGACACCGCCCCGCCCGCCGGCATCCCCCCGGACCGCATCCTCCGCGCCGCCGACGTCATCGGCGCCGGACCCGCGCTGTTCGTCACGGGCCTCGGCCTGTCCGAGCTCACCCAGGGCGTCGGGTCGGTCCTCGCCCTCGCCAACCTCGCGTTCCTCACCGGCAGCGTCGGGCGCCCCGGCGCCGGGATCCTCGCCCTGCGCGGCCAGAACAACGTGCAGGGAAGCGTCGACATGGGGTGCGCTCCGGACGTCGCGACCGGGTACCAGCGGGTCACCGACCCGGCGGCACGCGCCCACCTGGCGGACGTGTGGGGCGTGCCACCGCCCCCCGCCCCCGGCCTGACCGTCACCGAGATCACCGCCGCCGCCGACCGCGGCGACATCCGCGCCGTGTGGGCGATGGGGGAGGACCTCGCGCAGAGCGACCCCGACCAGGAGCGCGTGCTGCGCGCCCTCGACCGCCTCGACCTCCTCGTCGTGCAGGAGATGTTCATGACGGAGACGGCGCGCCGCGCCCACCTCGTCCTGCCCGCCGCGGGCGCGCTGGAGCAGGACGGCACCTTCACGAACGCGGAGCGGCGCATCCAGCTCGTCCGCGCCGCCGTGCCGCCCCCCGGCGGGGCCCGCCCCGACTGGGAGGTGGTGTACGACGTCGCCCGGGCCATGGGCGCCGGCTGGCGGTACCGCGAACCCGCCGACGTGATGGACGAGATCGCCCGCGCCGCCCCCGCCCTGTTCGGCGGCGTCGGCCACGCCCGGCTCGCCGCCGACGGCCTCCAGTGGCCGTGCCCCGCGCCGGACCACCCCGGCACGCCGCGCCTGCACGTCGACGGGGTCGCCCGCGGGCGCGGCCGCCTCACCCCCGTCACCCCCGAGGCGAGCCCGGAGCACGACGTGGCGGGCTACCCGTACACGCTCGTCACCGGACGCGTCCTCGAGCACTACAACGTCGGCACCATGACGCGCCGCACCCCCAGCGTCGGCCTCGTCGCCGCCGACGTCCTCGAGATCCACCCCGACGACGCCGCCCGGGAGGGGCTCGCCGCCGGGGACCGCGCCCGCGTGGAGAGCCGCTGGGGACGGACCGAGGTGCCGGTGCGCCCGTCCCGGCGCGTCCCGGCCGGCACCCTGTTCCTGTCCTTCCACTTCCCCGAGACCCACACGAACCGGCTCGTCGGCCCCCACGTCGACCCCGTGTCGAAATGCCCCGACTACAAGGTCACCGCGGTGCGGCTGTCGCGCGGCGGGCCGCCGCGCGAGTGACCCGCCCGCCGCGCACCGGGCCGGCGCCCCACCGGGGACGGTGACCGCCGGGAGGCCACCCCGGGGGCGGCGCCCCGCCGACCTCGTCGCCGCGGCCCGCGCCGCCGGGGTCCGCGACCCGCGCGTGCTGGCCGCCCTGGGGCGCGTCCCGCGGGACGCCTTCGTGCCGCGGGGCGTCGCTCACCACGCCTACGCCGACGTGCCGATCCCGATCCCCGGCGGACAGGTCACCAGCCAGCCGTCCCTCATCGCGGCGATGATCGAGGCGCTCGACCTGCACGGCACCGAGACGGTCCTCGAGGTCGGCACGGGACACGGCTTCCAGACCGCCCTCCTCGCATCCCTCGCCGCGGAGGTGTGGAGCGTCGAGCGGCTCCCCACCCTGGCCGCCGCGGCCCGCGCCAACCTCGCGGCGCGCGGCGTCACGAACGCGCACGTCGTGGTCGGCGACGGCACCGAGGGGCTCGCCGCCCACGCCCCCTACGACGCGATCGTCGTGTCCGCCGCGTTCCCCGCCGTGCCGCCGCCCCTCGCCGCGCAGCTCGCCCCCGGCGGACGCCTCGTCCAACCCATCGGCCCGGGGGGCGACGAGCGGGTCGTGCTGTTCGTCCGCGACCCCGACGGGCTGCGGCTCGCGAGGCGCATCACCGACGCGACGTTCGTCCCCCTCGTCGGCCGCCACGGCTTCGCGGAGCGGGACGTCACGCGGTGAGCGTCCGGACGATCGCCCCCGCTCCCGCGCCCCGCGTCGACAGCACCGCCGGACCGTGCTTGACTCGGCAGCCGCACCGGTACCGCGCCCCCCGGAGGATCACCTGGACATCGTCGCCGGCTTCGTCTGGTTCGCCCTCGGCGTCGCCACCGCCATCCTGTGCCACCGCATCGCCGTCACGAAGGGCCGCAACGCCAACGGCTGGGCCGTCGCCGGCTTCCTCATCCCCGTCGTGACGCTGATCGTGCTGCTCGTCGCGCCCGCCGCGCAGAGCGGCGACCCCGCCTGAGACGAGGGCGCGGCCGCCGCTCAGGCGGCGCGGCGCCTGACCGTCGACCCCGCGGGTCCCTTCACCACCTCGAGGCCCTGCGGGATCCGGTCCGCGAGCTGCGGCAGGTGGGTGATGACGCCCACCATCCGGTCGTCGGCGCGCACGCTCTCCAGCGCGTCGACCGCGAGGTCCAGCGACTCGGCGTCCAGCGCCGCGAACCCCTCGTCCACGAACACGGCCTCCAGGCGCGCCGCCGCCCCCAGGTCCCCGGCGCTCTCCGCCAGCGCGAGGGCCAGGGCGAGGGACGCCTGGAACGTCTCGCCGCCGGACAGGGTGTCGACGGCGCGGCGCTCGTCCGCGTTCTGGTGGTCCACGACGAGCAGGGACCCCGCGTCGGCCCCCGTGCCCACCACCAGCGAGTAGCGCCCGTCCGACATCCCCTCCAGCCGCGTGGACGCGGCGCGGCACACGCGCACCATGCTCTCGGCGAGGACGAAGTCGAGGAACCGGTCGCTGCGCAGGTGCCGGCCCAGGAGGTCGAGCGTCTCCGCCTCACGCGCCGCCCGCTCCGCGTCGGCCACGAGGGCGTCGCGCGTCGCCTTGCGCCGCCGCGCCGCGTCGAGGTCCCCCTCCGCCCGTGACGCCGCGGCCACCGCCGCGGCCGACGCCTCCTCCAGGCACGCGACGGGATCCCCGTCCAGGTCACCGCCCAACGTCTCGCGTGCCATGGCCGCAAGCTCGCCCGCCACGCGCGCCGCGTCGTCACGCAGGCGGCGGCAGGCGTCGGCGGCGACCGCCTCCCGGGCGCGCAACGCGGCGGCGACGGCGGCGAGATCCGGCACCCCGCCGGGGGCGGGACGCGGCAGGCG
>JBFLWO010000090.1:0-7144 GCA_040757755.1 Actinomycetota bacterium | reverse complement strand
GGTGACGGCCGTCTGGGCCTCGCGGGCGCGCCCCGCCGCCTCGGCGAGCTCCCGCCGCGCCGTGACGGCCCGCAGGGCGGCGAGGTGGGCGCGGGCGCGGGCGAGCTGCTCCTCGATCTCGACGGCGCGGTCGGCGGCCCGGGCCTGCCGCTCGAGGGACCGGGCCCGGGCGGCGACCTCCTTCTCGATGTCGCGGGCGCGCTCGAGCCGGTCGGCGATGCGGGCGAGCTTCTGCGCGGCGCGCTTGCGCCGGCGCTTCGGCAGGCCGATGCCGGCGGCCTCGTCGAGGATGGCCCGCACCTCCGGGGGGCGGCTGGCGCAGATCGCCTCCACCTGGCCCTGGCGGATCACGGCGAAGCTCTCGGTGCCGAGGCCCCGCGCCGCGAGGGCGTCGTGCACGTCGATCAGGCGGCAGCCCTCGCCGTTCAGTCGGTAGCCGGTGTCGCCGGCCCGGGTGAGGCGGCGGGAGATCTCGATCTCCGCCGGTCCCTCCCCGTCCTCGGCGGCGATGAGGAGCGACACCTCCGCCATCCCGGACGGGGGCTTGGCGGGCCCGCCGGAGAAGATCACGTCCTGCCAGCCGGTCGGGGCGCGCAGGCGGGAGGCGCGCTGCTCCCCCATGCCCCACAGGACCGCCTCGACGATGTTCGACTTGCCGGAGCCGTTCGGCCCGACGATGACGTTGACGCCGGGTCCGAGGTCGAGGGTGAGGGCGTTCGCGAACGACTTGAAGCCCCGCACCTCGATGCGGCTCAGCACGGCGCCGCCTCCTCGGCGAGGCGCGCGAGGGCGGCGACGGCCGCCTCGCGCTCCGACGCCTGCTTCGAGGTGCCGGTGCCGCGGCCGAGCTCCTGCCCGTCGACGAGGACGCGGCTCTCGAAGACGCGCGCGTGCGGCGGCCCCTCCGTGGAGACGACCTCGTAGCGCACCTCGCGCCGCAGCCGGGCGGCGTGCTCCTGCAGGGCGGTCTTCGGGTCGCGCCGGCCGGGCTCGGCCCGGTCGATCGCCGGGCCGAAGGCGGCGAGCACCGCCGGCTCGGTGGTGGGCATGCCGAGGTCGGTGGCGCAGGCCCCGATGAGCGCCTCGACGAGCGCCGCCTGCACCATCACCGCGGGAAGGCCGAGGGCGCGGGCCGCCTCGGCGCATGCGTCCCGCCCCACCACCGCCTGGCGCATCCACGCCAGGTCGCCCTCGCTGGCGAGGGGATGACGGCGGAGGAGCTCCGCCGTCACGACGACCTGGAGGACGCTGTCACCGAGGAACTCGAGACGCTCGTAGGAGTCCACGTGCGACCGGGCCCACGACCGGTGCGTGACCACCTGGCGCCGCCGCTCGGGCGACAGCAGGCCCAGGAGGTCGGCGAGGGTCGCGGCGCCGGCCTCAGCCGGCGCTGGCGTGGGCGACCACGTAGTCGACCGCGTCACCGACCGTGACGATCTTCTCCGCGTCCTCGTCGGGGATCTTGATCTTGAAGCGGTCCTCCATCTCCATGATCAGCTCGACGAGGTCGAGCGAGTCCGCGTTGAGGTCCTCCTGGAACGAGCTTTCCTCTTTGACCTCGTCACCGTCCACGCCGAGCTGCTCGACGAGGATGGCGCGGATGTCCTCCGTGACCTTCGAGCGGTCCATGGGCCCCCTTTCGGCCGGGTCTCCTGTGGGCTTCGGCGAGGCTACCAGCGTCGCCGGACGCCGTCCCGGGCCGGAGGGCCGGACCTCGGGGCGGGCGCCGGGAGGATCCTACGCGGCGCCGGCGGGGGAGCGCTCGGCGGCGATGCCCGCGGCGAGCTGCTCGACGAAGCCCTCGCGCACGCCGCGGGCGGCGAGCTTGACGGCGTTGGCGATGCCGCGGCCGCCGGAGTTGCCGTGGCCGATCACGGCGAGGCCCCGCACGCCGAGGAGGTAGGCGCCACCGTAGGTGTCCGGGTCGATCCGGTCGCGCAGGGCCCGCAGGCCGGGGCGTGCGAGCAGGGCGCCGAGGCGGGCGAGGGGCGTGGCGGTGAGGGCGGCCCGGACCTCGGAGAAGAGCATCCCGGCGGCGCTCTCGTACAGCTTCAGCGCGACGTTTCCGGTGAAGCCGTCGGTGACGACGACGGTGGTGGTGCCGCGGGGGATGTCCCGCCCCTCGACGTTGCCGACGAAGCCCGGGGTGCCGGCGAGCGCCGCGTACGCCTCCTGCACCATCTCGCTGCCCTTGCCGGCCTCCTCCCCGATGGACAGGAGCCCGACGGTGGGCTCCGGGATGCCGAGGACGTCCTGGGCGAGGAGCCGGCCCATGAGGGCGAACTGGGGGAGGTACTCGGGGCGGCAGTCGGCGTTGGCGCCGGCGTCGATCAGCACGAGCGGCCCGGTGGCGGTGGGGACGACGACGCCGATGCCGGGGCGCAGCACCCCCGGGACGCGCCGCAGGTGGAGGGTCGCGGCGGCCATCACGGCGCCCGTGTTGCCGGGCGACATGAACGCGCCGGCGCGCCCCTCCGCGACGAGCATGCAGGCCTTGACGAGCGACGAGTCGGGCTTGGCGCGCACGGCGCGGGCCCCGTCCTCGTCGCTTCCGATGACGTCGGGCGCGTGGATCACCTCGATCGGCGCGCCGGGTGCGGCGCCCTGCCGGGCGAGCTCCGCGGCGAGGGCGTCCCCGTCCCCGACGAGGAGCACCCGGATCCCCCCGCCGGGAGTGGCCGCGGCGATCGCGCCGCGGACGGGCTCCTGCGGCGCGCGGTCCCCACCCATCCCGTCGAGAGCGACGGCAACCTCCACCGGCCGCGCCTCGGAGCCGTTCACGCGATGCTTGTGCAGGGACGCCCGTCGCGACACAGCGACGGGCGTCCGGCGTCACATGGGGCGAGGAGCCCGACGCCGGGGACGGGAACGCGAGTCACGACTCGAAGGCTGCGGATCACAGAGAGGCTCGGACGCCGGTGGGCGAAACCTGCGAGGCGAGACTCAGTCCGTCTCGATGACCTCGCGGCCGCGGTAGGTGCCGCACACGGCGCACACGCGGTGGGGGCGCACGGGGCTCTGGCACCGGGGGCACCGGCCCAGGCGCACCGCCTGGATCGCGTGCGTGGCCCGCCGCGTGTCGCGGCGCTGCTTCGAGATCTTTCGCTTCGGGACGGCCACTCTCGGGAACCTCACTCGGTCGGGACGAACCGCGGAAGGGTAGCGGGCGCCCGCCCCGCGCGCCACCCGGCGGGGATCATCCCTCCGCGGGGCCCTCCTCGTCGCCCTCCTCCTCGGCCCGCAGGCGCTCGGCGAGCCCGGCGAGCGGCCCCCACCGCGGGTCGCCGGCGGGGGCGGGGGGGCAGCCGCACGGCCCGGCGTTCAGGTCGGCGCCGCACGTGGGGCAGATGCCGGCGCAGTCGGCGCGGCAGGTGATGACGTCGGGGATCGCCTCGACGATCGCGTCGCGCGCCCAGGTGGCGACGTGGAGGCGCTCCCCTTCGAGGTACTCGCTGTCGAGGTCCTCGTCGAAGGGGGCGTCCTCGGTGCGGCCGGTGGCGGCGAACTCCCGGGTGTCGATGGCGAGCGGGACGCGGGCGTCGCCGAGGCAGCGGAAGCACGGCCCGTGGACCTCGGCGGCGAGGCGCAGGCGGAACAGCCAGCCGGAGGGGGATCGCGACACGTCGAGGCGCACCGGCACCTCGCCGGGAGTGACGCGGTACGCCTGGCCGGCGATGGACAGGTCGTCCACCGGCACGTCCAGGTCGATGCGCCGTCCGGCGCCCGACGCGACGTCGAGCGCCCGGAGGTCGACGACGACCGGGTCGCGGTCCTGCGCCATCGCGTCCGGCGTCAGCCGGTCAGGGTCTCGTCGGCGTCCTCGGACTCGTCGCGCGCGCGGCCCTGCAGCTTCTCGCGGCCGCGCTGCACCGCGGCGAGGAACTTGCCGAGGTTCACCTCGAGGGTGCCGAGCACCTCGTCGGCGTAGTCCTCCGCCCCGAGACGCACCTCACGCTCGCGGCCGCGGGCCTCCTCGAGGATGTCGGCGGCCTCCCGCTCGGCGCGCTTCACGATCTCCTGCTCGGAGGCGGCCTGGGTGGCCTTCTCCCGCGCCTCGGTGATGATCCGCTCCGCCTCGCGCTTCGCCTCGGCGAGCATCTCCTGCCGTTCCTTGACGATCCAGCGGGCCTGCTTGACCTCCTCGGGGATCGTCGAGCGCATCTCGTCGAGCAGCTCGTAGATCGCCTCGCGGTCGATGCGGACCTGGTCGGTCAGCGGCACCGGGCGCGCGTTGTGGATGAGGTCGTCGAGCTTGTCGATCAGCGCCAGTACGTCCATCAGTCCTCCACGTCAGACCCGCGTCGGGCGGTGCGCTCGCGCAGCGCCGCCGCCACGTGCTCCGGGACCCAGTCGTCGACCTTTCCGCCCCACACGGCGACCTCCCGGACTCCGCTCGAGCTGAGGAAGCTGTACTTGGCCGACGCAGGAAGGTACACCGTCTCGACGTCGGGATCGAGATGCCTGTTGATCTGCGCCATCTGGAACTCGTAGTCGAAATCCGAGATCGCGCGAAGTCCCTTCACGACGACGAACGCGCCCGTCGCGCGGGCGTAGCTCGTCACCAGACTACTGAAACCCTCGACGGAGACGTTGTCCAGGTGGGCGACGCTCTGCCTGAGGAACGCGATGCGCTCCTCGGCGGTGAACATTGGCCGCTTGCGCACGGACCCCTGCACGACGGCGACGACGACCCGCTCGAAGAGGCGGGCGGCGCGCTCGACGATGTCGAGGTGCCCGTAGGTGACGGGGTCGTAGGTGCCGGGGCACAGCGCGATGCGCGGCTCGGGGGTCACCGGCCCTCCAGGCGGAGGATGCTGACGGCGGTGTCGCCGTAGCTTCGGTCGGTGCGCGCGGCGATGGGCAGTTCGGGCAGCTCCAGTGGTGGGGTGCGCGCCGCATGCTCGACGACCACGCGGGCACCGGGCGCGAGGACGGGCGCGAGCAGCGCGCCGAGATCGTCCTTTATGCGGGCGAGCAGGCTATAAGGGGGGTCGATCAGGCACAAGCCGTACGCCCTGCCGGCCGCGGCGTCGCGGGACAGGGCGCGCCGCCAGTCCGCGGCGACGACCCGTACGCGGTCGGTGACGCCGAGGTCGGCGGCGTTGCGGCGGATCGCGGCGAGGGCGCGCGGGTCGCGCTCCACGAGCGTCGCGGAGGCGGCGCCGCGCGAGAGGGCCTCGAAGGCGAGGGCGCCGGAGCCGGCGAACAGGTCGAGGGCCTCGGCGTCGCGGACGTCGCCGAGGATCGAGAACACCGCCTCGCGGACCCGGTCGGCGGTGGGGCGGGTGTCGCGTCCGGGCGGGGCGGCGATGCGGCGCCCGCCGAGCTCGCCCCCCACGATGCGCAGGCCGCCCACCTCTAGTAGTGCGCGCCCGGAACTCGCCGGGTCTTCGCAGGGCGCGCGTTGCGATACAGCAATGCGCGCCCGCCACCGCAGGACGAGGGGAACCCTCGCGCGGACCAGCCGCCACGCACGACCCGACTCGAAAGTCGCTCGCCGGCAACCCGCTCCGAATCGTGGTGCGGACTTTCGAGTCGGGACATCAGGCGTCGAGGAGGCGGGGGAGGTCGCCGAAGCGTTCCTCGACGGCGGCCCGGAGGAAGGCGTGCTCGGGGCGCCGCAGGGCGGGGTCCTCGCGCAGGGCGCGGCGGGCGACCTGCCGGGCCTGGGCGAGCTCGCGGCGGTGGCGGATGAGGCGGGCGAAGCGCAGGTCGGTGGGCCCGGCCTGGCGAAGCCCCAGGACCTGCCCCTCCCCCCGGATCTCGAGGTCGAGCTCGGCGAGGCGGAAGCCGTCCTGGGTCTGGACGATGGCCTCGAGGCGGCGCACGCCGTCCTCGGTGGCGGGGTCGGCGAACAGGAGGCACAGCCCGGGGTGGCCGCCGCGGCCGACCCGGCCGCGCAGCTGGTGGAGCTGGGCGAGGCCGAAGCGGTCGGCGTCCTCGATGACCATGACGGTGGCGTTCGGCACGTCGATGCCGACCTCGACGACGGTGGTGGCGACGAGGACGTCGGTGTCGCCGCGGGCGAACGCGGCCATCGCGGCGCGCTTCTCGTCGGGGCGTTGCGCGCCGTGGGCGAGGCCGACGGTGAAGCCGGCGAGCGGACCGGCGGCGAGGCGCTCCGCCTCGGCGACGGCGGCCCGCGCCTCGACGGCGGCGGTGGCGTCGTCGACGAGGGGGCAGATGACGTACGCCTGCCGTCCGCGGCGCAGCTCCTCCCGCAGCGCCTCGTAGGCGCCGCCGCGGTCCGCCTCGCGCACCCAGCGCGTCTCGACGGGCTGGCGGCCGGGCGGGCGGCCGCGGATGGTGGAGACCCGCAGGTCCCCGTACGCGGTCAGGGCGAGGGTGCGCGGGATGGGGGTGGCGGTCATGTAGAGGAGGTGCGCGGCCCAGCCGTCGTCCTCCCGCGAGGTCTGCTCCACCAGCGCCTGGCGCTGCTCCACGCCGAAGCGGTGCTGCTCGTCGACGATGACGAGGCCGAGGCGCGCGAAGTCCACGCCCTCCGACAGGAGCGCCTGGGTGCCGACGACGATCGGGGACGTCCCGGTGCGCAGGGCGAGGAGGCGCCGGTCGCGCTCGGCCCGCGCGACCTTGCCGGTGAGGAGGAGCGGGGCGAGCCCGGCGGGGGCGAGCATGGCGTCGAGGGTGCGCAGGTGCTGCTCGGCGAGGGTCTCGGTCGGGACGAGGATCGCTGTCTGGACGTCGGCCTCCGCCGCGCGGCACGCGGCGAGGGCGGCGATGACGGTCTTGCCGCTTCCCACCTCGCCTTGCAGCAGCCGGCGCATCGGCGCGGGCCGGGCGATGTCGCGGCGGATCTCCCCCCACACCCGCGCCTGCTCGGCGGTGAGCGTGAACGGCAGCCCGCCGAGCAGGCGCCGCTCCAGGTCGCCGTCGCCGCAGAGCGGCGTGGCGCGCAGGCGCACCGCCTGGGCGCGGCGCACCGCCTCGAGGCCGAGCTGCAGCACGACGAGCTCCTCGAGGGCCATGCGGCGGCGGCCGAGGGACGCCTCCCGGGGGGAGCGGGGGAAGTGGCAGGCGACGAGGGCGTCGGCGACCGTCGGCTGGGCGAGGCGCACGCGCATCCACGCGGGCAGGCGCTCGGTGGCGGCGGCGGCGAGGGGGCGGGCGGCGTCGACCAGCTCCC
>JBFLWO010000089.1:0-7172 GCA_040757755.1 Actinomycetota bacterium | reverse complement strand
TCCCGCATGAGGCCCGCCGCCGCGTCGGCCTGGCCCGCCCCCACCTCCACGAGGAGCCACCCCCCGGGGCGCAGGTGCGCGGGGGCCGCCGCGGTGAGGGCCGCGACGGCCTCCAGGCCGGTCGGTCCCGACACGAGGGCGTCACGCGGCTCGAAGGCGAGCTCCGGCGGCGCCGCCTCGAGGTCCGCCTGCGACAGGTACGGGGGGTTCGCGGCGACCACGTCGAACCGCCGCCCCGCCACCCCCGCGAAGCCGTCGCTCAACGTCCACTCGACGTCCAGGCCGAGCCGGGCGCCGTTGCCGCGCGCCACCTCCAGCGCCTCGGCGGACCGCTCCACGGCGGTGACCGCCAGGTCCGGGCGCTCGGCGGCGACCGCGAGGGCGACGGCGCCGCTGCCCGTCCCCCAGTCGAGCACCGTTCCGCCGCACGGCGCGACCTGCAGTGCCCATTCGACGAGGAGCTCGGTCTCGGGCCGCGGCACCAGCACCGCAGGGGTCACGTGGAGGTCGAGGGTTCGGAAGGCCCGCTGTCCGGTGAGGTACGCCACCGGCTCACGGCGGCCGCGGCGCCGCACCAGATCCCGGTACGCGTCCAGCTCGTCACGGGTCAGGGGACGTTCGTGGTCGGTGTAGAGCGCGAGGCGCTCGACGCCCAGGACGTGGGCGAGGAGGATCTCGGCGTCGAGGCGCGGCGACGGGGAGCCCCGCTCCCCCAGCCACCCCGCGGTGCGCCGGACGAGCTCCCCCACCGTCAGCACCTCGGCGCGGGTCAGGTGCCCCTCAGCGGCGGGCGAGGGACACGACGAACTCGATGACGGGCCCCTGGAGGTACTCGGCGACGCGGTCCACGACGGCGGCCACGGCCGCGGCGTCCGGCACCGGCTCCGGCTGCGAGTAGGCGAGCCGGACGTAGATCTTCGAGGTGTCGGCGTGCATCGGCTCGAGCGACAGGTCGAGGGAGCCGTCGCCCATGCTGCGCCACACGCGAAGCCCCACGGACAGGTCGCCGGACTCCCCCAGCGGGGCGAGGCGCTCCTCGTCCAGGCGCACCACGTCCTCCACCAGGAGCGTGCGGGCGGCGTCGGCGTCCTGCATGTCCCAGGCGGCGACGACGGTGGTGTCGTCGATCCACATGCTGCCCACCCGGTAGCGCTCCGCCGCCTCGGCGAGGAGGCCCACGACCCGCTCGCGCCCCTCCGCCAGCCCGAGCCGCGTCACCCCGCACGAGCTCATCTGGCCGGGGCGCAGGATGAACTCCGTGCCGTCGGCGCCCGCCATCGTGACGCCGCCCTCCGGGTGGTACTCGAACCGGTGCAGGCCGTAGCGGTCCCCCACCTGCGCGAAGAACAGGGCGAGGTCCTCCCGGTCCAGCGGAACCTCGTCGAAGCGGACCGTGACGCCGAGGAACTCGGTGCGCAGAAGCTCCGGGTCGGGGATCACGCCGGCACCGCCTGCTCCTCCAGCCGGCGGCGCCGCTCGTCCGCCTGCAGCGCCTCCGTGAGCCCGTCGAGCTGCCCCTGCAGCACCTGCTCGCGCAGCGGCACCGTCATGCCGACGCGGTGGTCGGTGACCCGGTTCTGCGGGTAGTTGTAGGTGCGGACCTTCTCGGAGCGCTCCCCCGACCCGACGTGCGCGCGCCGCGCCGCGGTGATCTCCGCGAGCTGCTCCGCCCGGGCGCGGTCGTACAGGCGGGCGCGCAGCACCCGCATGGCCCGCTCCCGGTTCTGGAGCTGGCTCTTCTCGTCCTGCATCGACACGACGATACCCGTCGGCAGGTGCGTGACGCGCACCGCCGAGTCCGTGGTGTTCACGCTCTGCCCGCCCGGCCCGGTGGAGCGGTAGGTGTCGATCTTGAGGTCCTTCTCGTGGATCACCACGTCCACGTCCTCCGCCTCCGGCAGCACCGCCACGGTGGCGGTGGAGGTGTGGATGCGCCCCTGGCTCTCCGTCGCCGGCACCCGCTGCACGCGGTGCACGCCGCCCTCGTGCTTGAACACGGAGTAGGCGCCCTGCCCCTTCACGGCGAGCGTCACCTCCTTCACGCCGCCGGACTCGGACTCGCTGGTGCCGAGAAGCTCCACCTTGAAGCCGCGGGCCTGGGCGTAGCGGGTGTAGACGTCGAGGAGGTCCCGGGCGAAGAGCGCCGCCTCCTCCCCGCCGGCGGCGGAGCGGATCTCGACGATCACGTCCTTCGCGTCGGCCGGGTCGGGCTCCACCATCGCCTCCCGGATGCGCGGCGCCAGCTCCTCCAGCGCCTCCCGCGCGTCGCGCAGGATCGCCCGCATGTCCGCGTCGTCGCCCGCGGCGAGGATCTCCTCGGCCTCCCGCGCCTGCGCCTCGAGGTCCCGGAACTCCGCCGCCAGGTCGAACGCCTGCTGCAGGCCGGCGTAGCGCCGCGTGACCTCCGCGTAGCGGGCCCGGTCGGAGGGCAGGTCGGGGTCGGCGAGCGCCTCGTCCAGCTCGGCGCGGGTGCGCTCCAGCTGCGCCACCAGGGGCTCGACGCCGGTGGTCACGCCATCACCTCGACCTTGTCGGCCCACGCCGGCGGGCGCTCCTCCAGGGCGAGCACGCGCTTCAGCGCCTCGCACGCCACCTCGAGCTGCGTGAGGTCCGGGCGGCGGGTGGTGAGGTGCTGCAGCCACAGGCCGGGGGTCATCACCACCCGGACGTAGCGCTCGTCCTTGTGCCGGCCCGCCCACCGGATCACCTCGTACGAGATGCCGGCGACGACCGGCACCCCGACGATCCGCGACAGGATGAGCCAGTGGAGCGCGGGGGTGCCGACCGCGGCGAACACGAACACCGAGATCACCATGACGATCAGCAGGAACGCCGTGCCGCACCGCACGTGGAGCTGGCTGAAGCGGCTGGCGGACACGGCGTCCAGAGGCTCCCCCGCCTCGTGCGCGTGGATCGTCATGTGCTCCGCCGCGTGGTACTGGAACACGCGCTTCAGGTCGGGCATCAGCGAGATGAGCCACAGGTAGAGGATGAGGATCCCGACGCGGATCACCCCCTCCACCGCCCAGAACGCGAACCCGGACTCCAGGTCCAGGAGGTTCGTGAGGAACACCGGCAGAACGAAGAACAGCCCGACCGCGAAGATCAGGCTGAACGCGAGGGTGAGGGCGATCTGCCCCTTCCCGATGGCGGGGTCCTCCTCGCCGTCGTCGCCCTCCTCGATCGACGCCTGCTGCGCCGACACCGCGAGGGCCTTCATGCCGATGACCAGGCTCTCCCCCAGCGCGATCACGCCGCGCACGAGCGGCACCCGCAGCGCCGGGTGGCGGCTCGCCCACGGGCGGATCGGCTCGTCGACCAGCGCGATCCTGCCGTCCTGCCGGCGCACCGCCACCGACCAGTTCGCCACCCCGCGCATCATCACGCCCTCGATGACCGCCTGACCCCCCACCTGGGCGGCGGGGGCGGCGGCGGCGGAGAGGAGCGTCCGGAAGATGCGCGGCCGGCGCACGGCGGGCGCGGCGGGAGTCGCCGCCGTAGTCCTAGGCCGAGGCCTTCTGGCGGCGGGCCAGCTTGCGCTGGAAGCGCTCGACGCGGCCGCCGGTGTCCACGAGCTTCTGCTTCCCGGTGTAGAACGGGTGGCAGTTGCTGCAGATCTCGACCTTGATCTCCGGCTTGGTGGAGCGGGTCGTGAACTCGTTGCCGCACGTGCAGCGGACGTGCGCGGTCACATAGCTCGGGTGGATGTCGGCCTTCATCGGTTCTCCAGGCAGGCGTGTGTGGCGGCGGGGGGCCGCAGGCTCGTGGGAGTGTAGCGCGGGGCGGAACGCCCCCTCCCCGGGGTCGTGCCGCCGCCGGTTTGGGTGACGCCTGTCGAGTCCCCCCGCGCGCGCGTCACGGTAGGATGCCCGCCGCCGGGGGTCCGGCCGCGCGCGGCGAGCCGCGCGGGGCGCGGTGCCCGGCGAGGGGGCGTCGGCGCGGCTCCAGCCGGAAGATGCGCGGCCCGGCCGGCCTTGCCGGCGGGCGCGGCATCCCGCGGCGATCGCGCGGGCCCACTGAACCCGAGCTGGTGGAGGCGTGATGAAGATCGCGGTGTGCGTGAAGGAGGTACCGGAGGCCGGCCCGTCGCGGCGGATCGATCCGCAGACCAAGAGGATCGACCGCTCGGGAGAGAGGGCGCTCAACGCCTTCGACCTCAACGCGATCGAGGCCGCCCTCCGGCTGAAGGAGGCCGCCGGCGCCGGCGAGGTGGTCCTCGTCTCGATGGGCCCGGCGCAGGCGCTGGAGTCGATCCGCAAGGGGCTCGCGATGGGCGCCGACCGGGCGGTGCTCGTGTCGGACGACGCCGCCGCCGGCTCGGACCTCGTCGCGACGAGCTACGTCCTGGCGAAGGCCCTGGAGCGCGAGTCCCCCGACCTCGTCCTGTTCGGGCAGCAGGCCTCCGACGGTGACGGCGCCGTGCTGTGGTCCGCCGTCGCCGACCGGCTCAAGCTCCCGGTCGTGTCGCAGATCGCCGAGCTCGAGGTGTCCGGCGGCACGGTCACCGCGAAGCGGCAGACCGAGTTCGGCTACGACACGATCTCGGCCCCGACGCCCGCCGTGCTCGCCGTCAGCGACGCGATCAACGAGCCGCGCTACCCGTCCCTCAAGGGCATCATGGGCGCGAAGAAGAAGCCGCAGGACGTCGTGTCGCTCGCCGACGTCGGCGCCGAGGCCGGTCGCGCCGGGGAGGCCGGGTCCCGCACCACGGTCGGCGCCCTCAACCCGCCCCCGTCCCGCGGCGACAGCCTGAAGGTCGAGGACGACGGCTCGGGCGCGCAGAAGATCCTCGAGTTCCTCGCGGAAAGGAAGTTCGTATGAGCACCCTCGTCTTCCTGGAGCACCACGGCTCCTCGATCCAGAAGGGCTCGCTGGGCGTCCTCTCGAAGGCCGCCTCGCTCGACCCCGACACGGCGGGCGTGCTCATCGGGTCCGGCGTCGCCGGCCTCGCCGCGCAGGCGGCGCAGTACGGCGCCGCCAAGGTGTACGTCGCCGACGACGCCCGCCTCGAGGCGCCCCTGCCGCAGCCGCGCGTCGACGTCCTCGCGTCCCTCGTCGCCGCCCACGGCTTCGACAACGTCCTGTTCGGCGCGTCCGTGCTCGCCGCCGACGTCGCCGGCGGCCTCTCCGCCCGCCTCGACGCCGGCCTCAACTGGGACCTGAACGACCTCGCCGTCGAAGGCGGCGCACTCGTCGGCAAGCGCGCCGCCCTCGGCGACACCGTCTACGTCGACGCCGGCTGGACGTCCTCGCCCCGCCTCGGCCTCATCCGCTCCGGCTCGTTCGAGGCCGCCGAGCGGCCCGCCGCCGGCACCGTCGAGAACGTCGCCGTCGAGATCCAGGAGTTCTCCGCGAAGGCGCAGATGGTGGAGCAGGCCCACGAGGAGCAGACCGGCCCCTCCATCGAGGACGCCGAGATCATCGTCGCCGGCGGCCGCGGCCTCGGCGCCCCCGAGGCGTTCACCCTCCTCGAGGATCTCGCCAAGGTCCTCGGCGGCGCCGTCGCCTCCACCCGCGCCGTCGTCGACTCCGGCTGGTACCCCTACTCCACGCAGGTCGGCCAGACCGGCAAGACCGTGTCGCCGAAGCTGTACATCGCCGTCGGCATCTCCGGCGCGATCCAGCACAAGGTCGGCATGCAGACGTCCCAGACGATCCTGTCCATCAACAAGGACGCCAACGCCCCGATCTTCGACTTCAGCGACTTCGGCGTCGTCGGCGACCTCCACACCATCGTCCCCCAGCTCACCGAGCTGGTGAAGGAGCGTAAGGGCTGATTCCGACCCGGGAGTTGCCTGCGGCGAGCCACGGCTGTCGCTGATCAGCAACTCCCGTGTCGGTGACTCGCGTGGGCATTCCACGCTCGCGTTCTTCGCTTGTGCATCTCACGCCGGCGCATCCCTGAGACGGGACGCGCCGGCTGCACAAGCCTCACCCCGTCACTTGGGTGAAGTGATGCCGTTCGCAGCCTGCGTGTCGCGGTTCAGCGATACGCGGGCGTGATCGGCCCGCGCGCCGGACACCTGGTGCGAAGCGGCCCTCGGCACCTCGGTCCGGGCCGCGCTCAACGGGCGTGAATGGACGCGGCGGCGGCGGCCGCCTCGGTCAGCGCCCCGTGAACGTGGCGGTGCGCTTCTCGAAGAACGCCGCCATGCCCTCCCGCTGATCCTCGGTGGTGAACGCGAGGGCGAAGGCGTCGATCTCCCGGGCCAGGTTCCCGGCGAGGTCACCGTCGAGGGCGAGGTTCACCGCCCGCTTCGCCTGCGCCACCGCCCACGGCGGCCGCGTCGCGATGAGCTCCGCCAGCTCCACCGCCCTGTCGAGGAGGTCGGCGGCGGGGTGGACGTGGTTCACGAGGCCCACCGTGCGCGCCTCCTCCGCCGCCACCTGGCGGCCCGTCAGGATCATCTCCTTCGCGAACCCCGGGGACGTGACGCGGGCGAGCCGCTGCGTGCCGCCCCAACCGGGCATGATCCCCAACGTCACCTCCGGCAGCGCGAACCGGGCCGCCTCCGACGCGACCCGCAGGTCACACGCCAGCGCCACCTCGCACCCGCCGCCCAGGGCGTAGCCGTTCACCGCGGCGATCACCGGCGCCGCGAACCCCTCGATGCGGTTCAGCACCTCGTGGCCGCGCTGCGCGTACGCGCGCGCCTCCAAGGCGGAGGCGGTGCGCATGTGGCGGATGTCCGCCCCCGCGCTGAACGCCTTCTCCCCCGCCCCCGTCACCACCACGCAGCGGGTCTCGCCATCCCCCTCCAGCTCGTCCAGGCGCGCGTCGAGGGCGTCGAGCATCTCCGCCGACACCGCGTTCAGGGCGTCCGGCCGGTTCAACGTGAGGAGCGCGACGCGACCGCGCCGCTCGAGCTCGACGGGCACAGGGACCTCCCGGGGCGGATGCGGGTCACGACCTGACGCGGCCGGAGTATAGGCGGCGGCCGGGCGTATGCTGGCGCGACCCACGGCCCGACGACACGCCCGGAGACCCGCGTGAAGACCCTCCTCAAGCGCCCGTCCGACCCCGCCGCCCTTCCCACCGACCTCCTGGTCGTCCCCCTCGCCGACGGCGGCCTCCCCCCCGCCGCCGAGTCCCTCGACGCGCGCACCGGCGGGGCCCTCTCCCGGGCCGTCCAGACCGGCATCGCGAAGGCGAAGGCCGGGTCGAGCGCGCT
>JBFLWO010000088.1:0-7183 GCA_040757755.1 Actinomycetota bacterium | reverse complement strand
CAGCCGCACCGCCGGCCCCCGCGGCGCGCCGGACGCCGGGTAGACGCCCCGTCGTGCTAGCGTCCGCCGCGTGAACGCGGTCGTCATCGTCCTCCACTCGCTCCTCAGCGTCATCGTGATCTTCCTCGTGCTGCTGCACAGCGGCCGGGACTCCGGGCTGTCCGGGGCGTTCGGTGTGGGAGGCGGGGCCAGCTCCTACGGGGGGTCCACCGCGGTGGTCGAGCGCAACCTCGACCGCATCACCGTCGTCGCGAGCATCCTGTTCTTCGTGACGACGGTGTTCCTCGCCAAGCGCCTGTAGGCGGGGCGCAGGAGGCGGGGGCGTCCATGGCCGCGACGACGCCGGGCGCACACCCCCTGCTGCAGGTCCGTGACCTGAGGGTGCGGTTCGCGACCGACGACGGGGTGGTGGAGGCCGTCGACGGCGTCGACGTCGCCGTCGAGCGGGGCGAGACCCTCGCGATCGTCGGGGAGTCCGGCTCCGGGAAGACGGTCACGGCGCTCGCGGTGATGCGGCTGGTGCCGCAGCCACCCGGGCGGATCGCCGGCGGCCGCGTGCTGCTCGACGGCACCGACCTGCTGGCGCTGCCGGAGGCCCGCATGCGGGCGGTGCGCGGCAACGACGTCGCGATGATCTTCCAGGACCCCATGACTGCCCTGAACCCCGTGTTCACGATCGGCTACCAGCTGCGCGAGCCGCTGCGCCTGCACCAGGGCCTCGGCAGGGAGCCGGCGAACCGGCGGGCCGCGGAGCTTCTGCGGCGGGTGGGGATCGCCGACGGGGCGCGCCGCCTGGGTGACTACCCCCACCAGTTCTCCGGCGGCCAGCGACAGCGGATCATGATCGCGATGGCGCTGGCGTGCAGCCCGTCGCTTCTGATCGCCGACGAGCCCACCACCGCCCTCGACGTCACCGTGCAGGCGCAGATCCTCGACCTGATGCGCGAGCTGCAGCGTGACGTGGGGGCGGGGATCCTGCTCATCACCCACGACCTCGGCGTCGTCGCGCGCGTCGCCGACCGGGTGGCGGTGATGTACGCGGGGCGGATCGTCGAGGAGGGGCCGGCGGAGGCGATCTTCCACGCCCCCGCCCACCCGTACACCGTCGGCCTCCTCGACTCGATTCCGCGGCTCGACGCGGAGCGCGGCGAGCGGCTCGTGCCGATCCCGGGCAGCCCGCCGTCGCTCATCGCCAAGCCGCCGGGATGCGCGTTCCACCCCCGCTGCCGGCTGCGCCGCGAGGGGTGCGACAGCGTGGTGCCGCCGCTGCGGGAGGTGTCGCCCGGCCATGCCGCCGCGTGCGTCCTGGAGCCGGGTGAGGCGCTCGCGGCGCGGGCGGCGGTGCGCGCCGCGTGAGGGGGGCGCGGTGAGCGGGCCGGCGGCCCCGCCGCTCCTGCGGGTGACGGACCTCGTGAAGCACTTCCCCGTGCACGGCGGGGTGCTGCACCGGGCCGTGGGGTGGGTGCGCGCCGTCGACGGGGTCAGCTTCGACCTCGCCCCCGGCGAGACCCTGGGCCTCGTGGGGGAGACGGGGTGCGGCAAGTCCACCACGGCCCGCTGCATCCTGCGCCTCGTCGACGCCACCTCCGGGTCGGTGACGTTCGACGGCGTCGACGTGCTGCGCGCCCGCGGCGACGCGCTGCGCCGCGTGCGCCGCGAGATGCAGATCGTCTTCCAGGACCCGTACGCGAGCCTGAACCCCAGGATGACGGTGGGGGCGATCGTGGCGGAGCCGCTCGTGGTGCACGCCGCCGCGGCGCGCGCCCAGGGGGTCGCGAGCCGGGCCGACCGGCGCGACCGGGTGCGGGAGCTCCTCGCCACGGTGGGGCTGTCGCCGGAGCACCACAACCGCTACCCGCACGAGTTCTCCGGGGGGCAGCGCCAGCGGATCGGCATCGCCCGGGCGATCGCGCTGCACCCGCGGCTCCTGATCTGCGACGAGCCGGTGTCGGCGCTGGACGTGTCGATCCAGGCGCAGGTGCTGAACCTGCTGGAGGACCTGCGGGACCGGCTGGGCCTGACGTCCCTCGTCATCGCCCACGACCTGGCGGTGGTGCGCCACATGTCCGACCGCGTCGCCGTGATGTACCTGGGGCGCATCGTGGAGGTCGCCGACGCCGACGTCCTGTACCGGAGCCCGCTGCACCCGTACACGCAGGCCCTCCTGTCGGCGATCCCGATCCCGGACCCGGTGACGGAACGCACCCGGGAGCGGGTCGTCGTCGGCGGGGACGTGCCGAGCCCGGCGGACCCGCCGCCCGGCTGCCCGTTCCACCCCCGCTGCCCCCGGGCGCAGGCGGTGTGCGCGGAGGTGGCCCCGCCGCTCGTCGACCACGGCGGCGGGCACTGCGCCGCCTGCCACTTCCCGGGCGCGTAACCAGGTCAGGACTCGCAACCCACGCCGTCGCCGCCGCCGTCGAAGCGGTGCGGGTCGGGCGGCAGCACCCGGAAGTCGCGGTGCGGCACGTCCCGGCAGTCGAGGTCGGGCGGCGGAGGCGGGATGCACACGTCCGGGTAGGCGGGGGAGCACCCGCCGCGGGCGGGCGTGCCGGCGGGTGCGGCGGGGACGGTGGCGCGGCCCCGGCAGGGCGGCCCCCACAGGCCGAGCCCGGACGTGCGGGCGCCCCGCTCCGCCCGCAGGTACGCGGCGGCGTGGCGGAACGGGTGGGACCGGTCGTACACGTAGGCGCGGGCGTGGCCGCCGGCGACGAGGGCGTAGTTCACGCTCGTCGCGAGGCCGTCCCGGTACGCGTAGGCGAGGAGCCGCGCGTAGCGGTCCCGTGTGTCCTGGGTGGGGTCGGTGACGAGGCGCACCGCGGATCCCGGCGGCGCGAGGCGGGTGGTGCGGGCCGCGGCCTCTCGCCCCCAGCATTCCACGGGGCGTCCCGGCCGGTGGATCTCGGGGGTGTCGATGCCGAGGAGCCGCACCGGCGTGTCGAACCCGCGGGCGCGGACGACGAGGGTGTCCCCGTCGACGACGCGCTCCACGGTGGCGGCCAGCGTGACGGGCTGCGCCGCGGACCCGCCGGTGGCCCCGGGCGTGGACGCGAGGCCGGCGAGGAGCGCGGCGGCGGCGAGGAGGCGGCGGAACCCCACGCCGTCAGGATGCCGCCGCGGGCGGACGGCGCCGCCGCGGCGCGCCGCAGGGCCGTCCGGCCCGGCCCGGGCGGGCGTCGGTCCCCTTCCGGCGTCCGGGGCGGACAGGTAGGGTCCCGGCGATGAACGCCATCACAGTTCGCAACGAGATCATCAAGTGGGTCGTCGCCCTGGTCGCGTGCTTCGCCATCGCGATCGCGCTGTACCTCGGCGCCGCCGTCCAGGTGTACCTGCTCGGCTGGATCATCGAGCTGATCGGGATCATCTTCACGTGATCCGGGAGGTCGCACGATGAGCCAGTTCTTCGCCACGAACCCGCAGTCGCGGCCCGCCACGGGCGCGAAGGAGGGCCGGTGGAGCCGGGAGATCCCGGCCGACTGGCGCTCCGCCCTGGGTCTCGCCCCGAACGGCGGGACGCAGGACGCCGGCTCGTCGGGCTCCGCGCCGAAGCAGGGGTAGTCCCGCCCCCGCGGGGGCGGGGTGCCGTCACCGCGCCGGCGTCCCGTTGCCGGGCGGCGGGGCGGGCGGCTCGCGGTGCGCCGGCGGCGCCTCCGGGACGATCACCTCGAGCAGCGTGACGCGGGACCCGTCCATCTCCCGGACGACGAACGCGACGCCGTCGCACTCGGTGCGGTCGCCGACGTGCGGCACCCGGCCGATCGCGTCGAACACGACGCCGCCGATGGAGTTGAAGTCCCCGGTGTCGAAGGCGGTGCCGAACCGCTCGTTGAAGTCCTCCAGGCCGTAGGAGGCGTTCACGAGGGACCGCCGCCGGTCGATCCGGACGACGTCCTCGTTGGGGACGTCGAACTCGTCGGCGATCTCCCCGACGATCTCCTCGAGGAGGTCCTCGAGGGTGACGACGCCGGCGAGCTGGCCGTACTCGTCGACGACGACGGCGAGGTGGCTCTTGGTGCGGCGGAACTCGCGCAGCAGCTCGTCGAGGCGTTTCGTCTCGGGGACCATCTGCACGGGCCGGACGAGGTCAGTGATGCGGCGCTGCGGGTCGCCGGCGCGGGCCGCCTCGAACAGCTGCCGCACGTGCACGACGCCGCGGATGTCGTCGAGGGTGTCGCCGTGCACGGGGTAGCGGGTGTACGGGTTGCGCAGGGCGAGGGCGGTGGCCTCGGCGACGGTGGCGTCGACGGGGAGGGCGACGACGTCGGGGCGCGGCACCATCACCTGGCGCGCCTCGGTCTCGGCGAAGTCGAAGACGCGTGACAGCATCGCCTGCTCGTCCGCCTCGAGGACGCCCTCCTCGAAGGACGCGGCGACGATGAGCTTCAGCTCCTCCTCGGTGTGGCCGCGGCCGAGGCGGCCGGGGCTCGGCAGGCCGAGGGCGCGGGTGGCGAGGCCGGAGAGGCGCTCCAGCATCCAGATGAACGGCCTGAGCGCCCGGGCGAAGACAGTGACGGGCCGCACCACCCACAGGGCGACGGGCTCGGTGCGGGCGAGGGACAGGGTCTTCGGGACGATCTCGCCGAGGACGACGGTGATCGCGGTGACGGCGCTGAACCCGATGATGACGGCGACGGCGGTGACGGCGCGCCCGCCGAGGGGGTCGAGGGCGCCGGCGATGAGGCGGCGCAGCACCGGCTCGCCGACGGCGCCGGCGGCCAGGGACGACATGGTGATGGCGACTTGGACGGCGGAGATGAAGGTGGTGGGGTTCTCCTGCAGGCGCAGCACCCGCTCCGCCCGGCGGGAGCCGCGGTCGGCGAGCTCGCGCAGCCGGGTGGGGCGCGCCGCGACGAACGCGTACTCCGCGGCGACGAAGAACGCGTTCCACAGCACGATCCCGGCGAGGGCGAGGAGCTGGAGCGCGGTGGTCACCGGCGGCCCCCGCCCGGGGTGCGTCCGGCCCGGCCGCCGGGGCTCACGCCCCGCACCCGGCCGGTCCGCTCATGTGGAGGCTCCGCCGCGTCCGCGGCCCCCGCGGCGCCGCGCCGCCCGCGCCGGCGGGCCGGTGTCGCCGAGGGAGTGGACGATGTGGGGGATGCTGTCACGGGGAGGGACGGGCGCCCCGGTCCGGGACCGGAGCCGTCGCGCCCGATGGGGGCGGCGAGCCCTGATGGTAGCCGCTGCCGCGGCGGGTCCGCGACGGGTCCGCCCGGCGGGGCCCCCGCTAGGTGTCGACTCCGGCGAGCGCCAGGCGGCCGAGGTAGTACAGCCAGAGAAGCAGCATGAGGACCGCGACCCAGCAGAGGGGGCGCAGGACGGGGCCCTTGATCCAGCCGTACGCCCCCAGCAGGGACATCACGCCGGTCACTCCCAGAGACGGGAGCGCGCCGAGGATGATCCGCCCGCCCGCGGTCTCGCTCGTCGAGGTGAGCGCCATGACGACCGTGTACGCGATCCCCGAGAGGAGCGGGACGAGGACGTACCCACTGCGTAGCTTCACCTCGTGGCTCCTCTCACCGAGTCGGACGGCCCGGAGGTGCCATGCCGCAACGCCGGCGGGAGCGATCGCGCCCGACCCCGGCGCCATCATCCCCGGCCGCGACCGGAAGGTGAACCGGGATCCGCCGGTGGCGCCGGTCGACGAAGGTGGCGCAAGGCCCGCGGGGAGGAAGTGGGACACCCGAGAGGGTCACCAACGGCGCCGAGAGTCCGATAACGGCATTGGCAAGCCAAGACAGTGGCCGAGGAAATGGGACACCCGCGGCTCGCGGCATCTTCGGGTCGGCGACGGCGCCGCCCCGCCGGGCCCGGCTTCCAACTGGCGACCGACGCGCCTATACTGCCTATAGATCAGCGACTGTTGCGATTTAGGCAGTTCTTTAGGAGTCCGCTTGCGCACCGAGGCGCCCCTGCTTCTCCCCCTCTTCCGATCCGAAGGACAGGGGAAACTGCTGGCCCGCGTCTACCTCGCGGCGGATCGGCCGGCGCCGATCAGGGCACTTGCGAACGAGCTCGGCATCGACGCCGGCGGCCTCACGCGGGAGGCGGACAGGCTGGAGAGCGCCGGGCTCGTGCGATCGGAGCGGATTGGGCGGCAGCGCCTGCTGCGCCCCAACACCGACTCGCCCTACTACCCCGAGCTTCACGGGCTGCTGCTCAAGGCATTCGGTCCTGCGACCATGATCGGTCCGCCGCTGGCCGCGGTATCCGGGATCGAGCGGGCTTACCTCTTCGGGTCGTGGGCCGCCCGTTACCTGGGGCAGCCGGGCGGGGATCCGGCGGACGTCGACCTCCTGATCGTCGGATCTCCGCCCCGACGGGACGTCGCCCGCGTGACACGGACCCTCTCCCAGGCGCTCGGACGTGAGGTCAACGCGACGATCGTCACGGCGGAGCGCTGGCGGGGGGCCGGCGACGGCTTCATCCGGCAGGTTCGGAGCGGCCCGCTCGTCGAGGTCGACCTCGGCGAGGCCGGGGGAGAAGGGAGGTGAGCGACGAGGACGTCCAAGCGCTCGCCGCGGAGGGCCTCGTCGAGCGGGTGGAGCCGGATCCCGAGACCGCCCGCCAGGAGCTCCAGACCGCTCGACGCCATATTCAGAGCGCGCGGCGCATCGCGCGCGACGACACGTCGGGCGCCTTCGCCATCGGGTACGACGCCATGCGCAAGGCGAACTCGGCGCACATGCGGGCCCGCGGCTACCGTGTGAAGCCGGGGAAGGGACACCACCACCGCACGGGCCGCTACGCCCTCGCCGCGCTCGACCATCTTGGGATCGCCGACCACGTCGAGGCGTTCGAGGACCTTCGCCAGATGCGGAACCAGTCCGAGTACGACGTGTTCACTGTCGAGATCGGCGACGTGGAAGAGGCCATCTCGCATGCCGAGGCGCTGGTCACGGCGATTGCGGAGGACCTCGGATCGTGACCGGCCGGCCGCGGGCGCAGGGCGGCTCGGCCCGGTGCTCCCGGAACCGCTGTCACGGTCCGGGCGGCAGGGGCCTGCGACGGTGGTGCGCGATCCCGGCGATCTCGCGCCCGTCGGGGCCGGCGCGGCCGGCCCCGACGGTGAAGCGCGCTACGGCGTCGAGGGGATCTTGAGGCGCAGCCCGTACTTCTCGCCGAGCTGCGCGAGCCGCTCGAGATCCGGCGGCGTCTGCGACGGCACCGGCACCTCGCGGCGCTGCGC
>JBFLWO010000087.1:0-7207 GCA_040757755.1 Actinomycetota bacterium | reverse complement strand
CCGGGGCCCGAACCGCGCGGGGCGGCGCGCCGCCCGCTGCGGCAGGTCACGTCGCCGCGCAACCCCGCCCTCTCGCTGGTGCGGCGGCTGCAGGCGAAACGCGCCCGCCGCGAGATGCGCCTGCTCGTCGCCGAGGGGGAGGACGTCGTCCTCGCCGCCGTCGCCCGCGGCGTGCGGCCCGCCGCCCTGCTCGTCGACGCGGACCGCGTCGGCCCCGACGACCCCCTCCTCGACGCCCTGCCGGACGTCGACGAGCGCTATGCCGTGCCCGGGCCGCTCCTCGCCCGCGTCAGCGCCCTCGCCGCCGCCCCGCGCGTCATCGCCGTGCTGCCGCAGCCCGGCCCGCACCACTTCCGCACCGTCGCGTTCCCCCCGTCGCTCGGCGTGTTCCTCGCCGGGGTCGGCGACCCCGGCAACGTCGGCACCCTCGTGCGCACCGCCGCCGCCCTGGGGTGCGACTGGGTCGCGCTGGGCCCCGGCTCCGCCGACGCCGCCAACCCCCGCGCCGTGCGCGCCGCGATGGGCGCCACGTTCACGATCCCGATCCTGGAGGGCGTGACCGCCGCCGACCTCGCCACCCGCCCCGGCTACCGGGTCGTCGCCGCCCAGGCCCGCGGCGGCGTGCCCCCGTGGGAGGCGGACCTCACCGGGCCGACGGTCCTCGCCCTCGGCGGGGAGCGGGAGGGCCTCGACCCCGTCGTCGCGGACCTCGCCGCCGCCCACGACCTCGTCGCCGTCACCATCCCGCAGGCCGGCGGGGCGGAGTCCCTGAACGTCGCCGCCGCCGGCGCCGCGATCCTCGCCGAGGCGCGCCGGCAGCGCGCGTCGGCCCGGGCCGGGGCCGTGACGTAGACTCGTCGGCCGTGAACGACCTGGAGACCATCGAGGCGACCGCCCTCGCCGACATCGCCGCCGCCGGCGGCCTCGCCGCCCTCGAGGACGCGCGGGTGCGCCACACCGGCCGCAAGAGCCCCCTGCAGAACGCCCTGTCGTCCATCGGCGGGCTGCCGCCCCAGGAGCGCGGTCCGTTCGGGAAGCGCGCCAACGCCGTGCGCATCGCCGTGGAGGCGGCCCTCGCCGCCCGCCAGGAGGAGCTGGAGGCCGTCGAGATGCGGGAGCGGCTCGCCGCCGACTGGGCGGACGTCACCCTGCCCGGGGACCCGTACCCGCTCGGCGCGATGCACCTCGTCACCCAGATCCGGCGCGAGGTGGAGGAGATCTTCCTCGGCATGGGCTACCGCATCGCCGACGGCCCCGAGGTCGAGACCGCCTACCACAACTTCACCGCGCTCAACACGCCGGAGGGCCACCCCGCCCGCTCCGAAAGCGACACCTTCTTCGTCGCCGGCCACCCGGACGTGCTGCTGCGCACCCAGACCTCCCCCGTCCAGATCCGGGTGATGGAGGCCGAGCAGCCGCCCCTCTACGTCATCGCCCCCGGCACCGTGTTCCGCCGCGACGACGTCGACGCCACCCACAGCCCCATGTTCCACCAGGTCGAGGGGCTCGCCATCGACGACGGGCTGAGCCTCGCCCACCTCAAGGGGACCCTGCTGCACTTCGCGCGCGAGCTCCTCGGCAAGGACCGTGAGGTGCGCCTGGTGCCGCACTTCTTCCCGTTCACCGAGCCCTCCGTGCAGGTCGACGTGTCGTACGTCGACAAGCGCGGGCGCACCGGCTGGCTGGAGCTCGCCGGCGCCGGCATGGTCGACCCGAACGTGCTGCGCGCGGTGGGCTACGACGCCGAGCGGTGGACGGGCTTCGCCTTCGGCTTCGGCCTCGACCGCCTGGCGATGGTGCGCTACGACCTGCCCGACCTGCGGCTCCTCTTCGAGAGCGACCTGCGCTTCCTGGAGCAGTTCGCATGAGGCTGCCGCTGTCATGGCTGGGGGAGCACGTGGACCACGGGCTCACCCCGGAGGCGCTCGCCGAGCGGCTCACCGCCACCGGCACGCTCGTCGAGGGGATGGAGCAGCGCGGCGTGCGCGACACGAACGGCAACCTCGACGCCTTCCGCGTCGGGAAGGTGCTGCAGGCCGAGCCGCACCCGAACGCCGACCGGCTGCGGCTGTGCCGTGTCGACGTGGGCGACCCGGACGGGCCGCGGCAGATCGTGTGCGGCGCGCCGAACGTCGCCGCCGGGCAGACCGTCGCCGTCGCGCTCCCCGGGGCGGTCCTCCCCGGCGGGCTCGAGCTGGGCGAGCGCACGATCCGCGGCGTCGAGAGCTACGGGATGATCCTGTCGGAGACCGAGGTCGAGCTCGGCGCCGGCAGCGCCGGCATCATGGTGCTCGACGACCGGCACCCGGCGGGCGCGCGCGTCGGCGACCTCCTGCCGCTCGCCGACACGGTTCTGGAGCTCGAGCTCACCCCGAACCGCCCGGACTGCATGGGCATCGCGGGGCTGGCGCGGGAGGTGAGCGCCATCACCGGGGCGCCGCTCCGCCCGCTCGACGAGAGCGACCCGGCCGCGGAGGGGGAGGGGCGCGTCGAGGACTACGTCTCCCTCACCGTCGAGGCCCCCGACCTCTGCACGCGGTACATGGGCCGGGTGTTCACCGACGTGCGGGTCGGCCCGTCGCCGGTGTGGCTGCGGGCGCGGCTCGAGGCCGCAGGGATGCGGCCCATCTCCAACGTCGTCGACATCACCAACTACGTGATGCTCCTCACCGGCCAGCCGCTCCACGCCTTCGACCTCGACCGCCTCGCCGGGCCCGCGATCGTCGTGCGGCGCGCGCGGGAGGGCGAGCCGATCGTCACCCTGGACGGGAAGGAGCGCGCCCTCGACCCGTCCGTGCTCGCGATCTGCGACGCCGAGCGGCCCGCCGTCATCGCCGGGGTCTTCGGCGCCGAGTTCGCCGAGGTGTCGGACGCCACGACACGCGTGTTCCTCGAGGCCGCCACCTTCGACGGCCCCGCCACGCTCGCCGCCGAGCTGGGCCTGGGGCTCCGCACCGAGTCGAGCAGCCGCTTCGAGAAGGGGCTTCCGCAGGAGCTCGCCGCCCGCGGCATGGCGATCGCCAGCCGCCTGCTGGTCGAGCTGTGCGGGGCGCGGATGGTGCCCGGCACGCTCGACGTGTGCGAGCCCATCCCCCCGCGTCCGCGGCTGCGGCTGCGCCACTCCCGGGTCGAGACGATCCTCGGCATGCCGGTCGCGCCGCAGGAGTCCGCCGCGATCCTGCGCCGCCTCGGCTGCGCCGTGGACGAGGACGCCGACGCGCTGGAGGTCGAGGTGCCGTTCGAGCGCGCCGGCGACCTCACCCGCGAGATCGACCTCATCGAGGAGGTCGGACGCGTCCACGGGCTGCAGAACGTGCCGGCCGAGCTTCCCCGGTTCGTCGGGCGCGGACGGCGCACCCCGTACCAGGTGCTCGTCTCCCGCCTCACCCGGCTCGCCTGCGACCTGGGCCTGAACGAGGCGATCACCTACCACTTCGTCCCCGAGGCGGACCTCGACCGCATGCAGATCCCGGCGGGGGACCCGCGGCGCGACGTGGTGCGCCTCGCGAACCCCCTGTCCGAGGAGATGGCCGTCATGCGGCGCACCATCCTCCCCGGGCTCCTGCGCGCCGCCGCCCGCAACCAGGCGCACCAGCGTCCCGACGGCGCCCTGTTCGAGGTGGGCCGCCTGTACGCGCCGCGCCCCGACGGCCTCGCCGACGAGCGGGAATGGCTCGTCGGGGTGCTGTTCGGACGGCAGGGGGGAACCGGGTGGCGCGACGCCGGCCGCCCCGCCGACCTGTACGTCGCCACCGGCATCACCCGCGCCCTGCTGCGCGGCGCCGGCGTGCGCGACGCCGCCGCCCGCCCCGCCACCGCCCCCTACGGCCACCCGGTACGGCAGGCCGAGCTTCTCAGCGGCGGCGGCCGCGTCGCCTGGGCCGGGGAGGTCCACCCCCTCGTGCTGCGCGCCTTCGACGTGAAAGGCCCCGTCGCCGCGTTCGGCCTCGACCTCGCCGCGACCCTCGACGCCGTGCGGGACCCGTCGTTCGTCGACCTCCTGTCCGTGCCCGTCTCCACGCGGGACCTGTCCCTCGTCGTCGGCGACCGCACCCCCGCCGCCGACCTCGTCGCCACCGCCCGCGAGGCGGGCGGCGACCTCGTCCGCGACGCGGCGATCGCCGACCGCTACGCCGGGGAGCAGGTGGGGGAGGGGAAGGTGAGCCTCCTCCTGCGTCTCCAGATCGCCGACCCGGGCCGCACCCTCACCGACCAGGAGATCGACGCGTGCGTCGCGGCGGTCGTGGAGGCCCTCGCGGCGCGCCACGCGGCGGAGCGGCGCGGGTGACGGCCCGGGTCCACGTCCTCGGCGCCGCCGGCTTCGCGGGCGCCCAGCTCGCCGCGCTCGTCGACCGCCACCCCCGCCTGGAGCTGGGGCGCGTCACCGCGCGCGGCGACGCCGGCAAGCGCATCGTCGACATCGCCCCCGAGTACCGCGTCACGACCCCCCTCACCGCCTACGACCCGGAGGAGATCGACGCCGGCGACCTCGTCGCCGTCTGCTACCCGCACGCCGAGGCGGCGCGGGTCGTGTCGGAGGTCGTCGACCGCGGCGCCCGCGTCGTCGACGTGTCCGCCGACCACCGGCTGCGCGACGCCGCCCTCTACCCGGAGTGGTACGGCTTCACCCACCCCCGCCCCGACCTCCTCGCCGAGGCCGTGTACGGCCTGCCGGAGCGCTACCGGGACCGGATCGCGTCGGCCCGCGTCGTCGCCAACCCCGGCTGCTACCCGGAGGCGTCCCTCCTCGCGCTCCTCCCCGTCGCCGACGAGGTCACCGACGTCATCATCGACGCGAAGAGCGGGGTCAGCGGCGCCGGCAAGACCCCGACCGCCACCGTGCACTACTCGTCGGTCACCGACAGCGTCCTCGCCTACAAGGTCACCACGCACCGGCACACCCCCGAGATCGCCCAGGAGCTCGGCCAGCCCGTCACGTTCACGCCGCACCTCGTGCCCGTCGACCGCGGCCTGCTCGCCTCCTGCTACGCCCGCTTCAGCGGCGACGTGCCGCACCTCGACGACCTGCGCCAGCGCTACGCCGACTACTACGCGGGTCACCCGTTCGTCGAGGTGGTGGAGGCCCCGCCCGGCATGCGCGCCGTGCAGCGCACCAACTACGCGCAGGTGTGCCCCATGGTGGACCGGGCGAACCGGCGGCTCGTGTCGTTCGGGGTGATCGACAACCTCGGCAAGGGCGCCGCCGGGCAGGCCGTCCAGAACCTGAACCTCATGGCGGGGCTCCCCGAGACGGAGGGGCTCCTCTGACGTTCGCGCCGGTCGAGCGCGCCGACTGGCTGTGGGCGCCCCCCGGCCTCGACCGCGTCCCGCACGGGTCCGTCACGACCCCCGCCGGGTACGAGGCCGCCGGCGTCGCCTGCGGCCTCAAGCCGAGCGGCGCCCTCGACGTCGGGGTGCTCGTCAGCCGGCGGCGCGCCGTGTCCGCCCTCGTCGACACCCGCAACGCCCTGCCGTCCGCCCCCGTGCTGCGCAACCGGGACTGCGACCCGGCCGGCTTCCAGGCCGTCGTCGTGAACGCCGGCACCGCGAACGCCGCCACCGGATCCCCCGGCAAGGACGACGCCGCCTGGATGGCGCAGCGGACCGCCGCCCACCTGGGCCTCGCCGCCCACGAGGTCGCCGTGTGCAGCACCGGCACCATCGGCGACCGCCTCGACCGCGACCGCGTCGGCGGCGGCATCGACACGGCCGCGGGCACCGTCACGGGGGACGGGGGGGAGGCGTTCAGCCAGGCGATCATGACCACCGACGCGTTCCCGAAGGCCGGGGCGTTCCGGCTCCCCCTCGGCGGCCGCGACGTGCACATCGGCATCGCCGCAAAGGGCGCCGGGATGATCGCCCCCAACATGGGGACCATGCTCGCGTTCGTCACCACCGACGCCGCCGTCGACGCCGCCGGCCTCGCCGGCATCACCTCCGCCGCCGCCCACGCCGCCTTCAACCGCGTCACCGTCGACGGCCAGACCAGCCCCAGCGACACCCTCCTCGTCCTCGCCAACGGGGACGGCACGCCCCTCGCCGGCCCCGACCTCGCCACCCTCTCCCGCGCCATCACCGCCGTGTGCCGGTGGGCGGGCCTGCAGATGGTGCGCGACGGGGAAGGCGCCACCCACGCCGTCCGGCTCCTCGTCATGGGGGCGCGCGACCCGGACGAAGCCGCCGCCGTGGCCCGCCACATCGGCAACTCCCCCCTCGTCAAGTCCGCCGTGTTCGGACGGGACCCCAACTGGGGGCGCGTCTCCCAAGCCGTCGGCCAGGCCCTCGCCGGGCGGCCCGGCGACGCCTGCGACCCCGTCCTTCACTTCGACGGGCTCCCCCTCGGCGACCCCGGCGTCCCCGCCGTCATGGAACGCGCCGAATACGAGCTCGAAGTCGCCCTCGGCCGCGGCGACGCCACCGCCGAGCTCTTCTTCAGCGACCTCACCCACGCGTACGTCACGCTGAACGCCGACTACCACACGTAGCTCCGCTCCGCCCGAAAGAATCGCCGCGCCCGGTCCCTGCGTTGCGTGGTGAGCTACTTTCGGGCGGGGAAGCGCTCCGTCGCTTCCTCGCGCGGCGTCAGGTGCGCCCCATGAGGCCGCCCGCGCATCGCTGAATCGCGACGCGCGGGCTCGCAACGGCGAAAACCCGTTCTTCCCCGCGCATCGCTGAACGCGACCGCGGGCTCGCAACGGCACGACGCGCGGGGGCGGTCAGAAGGTCAGCGCGACGTCCCCCTCCGACACCTCGGGCGGGGCCCCGGCGGCACCGGGGATGTTCGCGGCCACCCAGTCACGGGCTGCCGCCGTCGAGGCGTCCGTCCCGGCGCGATCGTCGTACACCGAGATGCTGACCGCGCTGTCCTCCCCGGTCCTCACGATGTAGTAGGCGCGAAAGCCGGGGATGTCCTGCAGGAGAGCGCGGATCGCGGCCTCATTCGCGACGACGCCGTCGACGAGCCCGGGGGCGCTGCGGTAGTGGCGGACCGTGGCGTGCACGTGGAACCCCCTTTCTCCGCACGGGCCTCTGGGCGAGACCTGCGCGTGGGGCGACCGTAACCGGCGCCGGCGTCCCTGTGAAGACGCGGGCGCCGGGGGGCGTCCCGTCCGTGCCGTCCCACGAGGTCCCACGACTGCCGGAGCCCGACACGGCTAACCGACGTGGATCGCCGTCTCCTGGATCGCGTTGTTCCCGTAGCCGAGGC
>JBFLWO010000086.1:0-7232 GCA_040757755.1 Actinomycetota bacterium | reverse complement strand
TTGGTGCCGGCCCCCATCGTGATCATCGAGCGCCCGTTGGTGCGCTCGGCGTTGCGGGCGAACTCGCGGGCGATGCGGGTGCACAGCGCCGCGTCGACGCCCGTGATCTCCGCCTGCCAGGCGGGGGTGTACGGCTCCGGGTCGTCGATGCTCTTCGGCCAGTCGCCCGGCAGGCCCTCGCGGTGCACGCCCAGCTGGGCGGCGAGCATGTCGAAGACCGTCGTGACGAGCTTGTCGCCGATCCGCACGGCCGGCACGCCGCGGCGCATGACGGTGCCCGCCTCGTCCGTGCCCGTGTCGAAGCGGGGGAGGTCGATCTCCACCAGCTCGTCGTGGCGGCCGAGCAGGGTGATGGCCGCGGTGACGCCCTCGACGTCGAGGTTCCACTTGCCCTTGCCCTCGTCGCCCCAGCGGTAGCCGACCGAGCCGTTCGGCACGGAGGGCGCGCCGGTGGCCGAGTCGATGACGACGGTCTTCCACTCGGGGTTCTCGCCGCCCTCGCCGATGTCGCTCGCGCGGAGGAACGCGCCGGGCGTGTGGGCGTCGCCGCGGGGGTCCAGCACCACGAGGTGCGGGAGGTCGGTGAAGCGGCGGGCGTAGTCCTGGAAGTACGGGACCTGCCGGTCGACGTAGAACTCGCGGACGATGACGTGGGCCATCGCCATGGCGAGCGCCGCGTCGGTGCCCGGGTGGACCGGCAGCCAGTGGTCCGCGAACTTCGTGTGGTCCGAGTAGTCCGGCGAGACCACGACGGTCTTCATGCCCCGGTAGCGCGACTCCGTCATGAAGTGCGCGTCCGGCGTGCGGGTCATGGGGATGTTGGAGCCCCACATGATCATGTAGGTGGCGTTCCACCAGTCCGCCGACTCCGGCACGTCGGTCTGGTCGCCCCACATCATCGGCGAGGCCGGCGGCAGGTCGCAGTACCAGTCGTAGAAGCTGGTCAGCACGCCGCCGATCAGGGAGTGGTACCGGGCGCCCGCGGTGAACGACGCCATCGACATCGCGGGGATCGGCGAGAAGCCGACGACGCGGTCGGGGCCGTAGCGGCGGATCGTGTGGACGTGCGAGGCGGCGACGAGGTCGGCGACCTCGTCCCAGGAGGCCCGCACGAACCCGCCCTTGCCGCGCTGGCTGACGTAGGCGGCGCGCTTGCGCGGGTCGTTGACGACGGCGGCGTACGCCTCGACGGGGTCACCGGTGCGCTCCAGCTCGGCGCGCCACGCCTCGAGGAGGGCGCCGCGCACGTAGGGGTAGCGGACCCGCAGCGGCGAGTAGACGTACCAGGAGAAGGAGGCGCCCCGCTGGCAGCCGCGCGGCTCGTAGTCGGGGACGTCCGGGCCGTTCTCGGGGTAGTCGGTCTGCTGGGTCTCCCAGGTGACGATCCCCTCTTTCACGTGGATCTTCCACGAGCACGACCCGGTGCAGTTCACCCCGTGGGTGGAGCGGACGATGCGGTCGTGCTGCCACCGGTCCCGGTAGGCGGCCTCCCAGGCGCGCGACCGCGGCGCGGTCTCGCTCCACCCGTCCGCGACCGGCTCCCCGCGGCCGAAGAACCTTCGTGTGGAGAGGAGGGTCTTTCCGTTTGGGGGCACCGGCAGCTCCAGTGGTCGTCGGGCCGCGCCGGTGGGGGCCCCCGAGGGCCTCCGCGTTTCACCGTGCGCGGGGGAAGAAGTGGTCCGTCACAACTATTTCCCCAACTCTCGGCAGAAAAAATGTCCTTTGTCCCGTCCCGGCGAGGGACGCTCGGCGCAACCTGGCCGGGGCGGCCCCGGGGGCGGGCGCCGCCCCGGTGCGCCCCCTCACTGCCGCCAGGGCAGGTCGATCCCCGGCACCATCAGGCCGGTGACGGGCGTCGCGCCCGGGTCGGGCTCCACGCCGGCAGGCGGCGCGTGCGCGCCGGTGGCGGACGGGTGACACATGGGGCGCCCGGCGGCCTCCGAGGCGACGATGCGGCGCAGGAACGCGGCGAGCGCACGCTGCAGCGCGTGGTCGTCGGGAAGCCCGTCGTCGTCGAGGCACCACCGGAGGACGCCGAACACGATCCGTTCCGCGTGGTACCCCGGGTGGGCGGGGCCGCGCGCCGCCTCGGCGCCCTCGCGCACGAGGCGATGCAGGGAGCGCCGCGCCCGCGGGCGGTCCGCGTCGGGAAGCGTCCAGAGGGCCTCGAAGCGGGCGACGAGGGAGGCGAGCGCCACCGGGGCCGCCGCGGCCTGCGCGTGGGGGGTGTCCCTCCGGGCCGGCGTGTCGTGCGGAGTGATGTCCATTCGGGAACCGCCTTGTGTTGCGTGTCGGACCTCCCCGCTCTACGACGGCACGGCGCCGCGCACCAGGGGAGAGCACGCCATGTGACGTGGCGCGATCGCGCCATTCGCCGCCGCCGGACCCGTTCGAGGGGCCGTGCGGCTCCGCATCCGATTGCGCCCGGCCACCGTCATGCGGGAAGGTATGTGCATGAGACGCGGACTCGCGCGGGCATGAGTGCGCGGGGGTGATATGCGGTCACTGACAACGCAACAGCCTCGGGTGGTCTGCCGGCCCGCACGTCATGTGGCATGGGAGGGGTGGTGAGCGAGGCGCACGGGCTGGGCGTCGGCCGCGGCGGCGAGGTCTCCGTGCCGGTGGCCCTCCGGATCGACGCGGGGCCGGCGCGGACCCCCGGCGAGGGGCGCGCACGGCACACGGTCGCCGACGCGCTGGCCGCCCTGGCCGTGGCCGCCGCGATGGCGTACGCGCTGTCGGTCGTCACGGGGTGGGGGCGGCCGGAGCACGCGGGTCTCCTCGACCACGTCGTGTTCGACGCGGTCCCGGCGTGCGCCGCCGCCGTCCTCTACCTCCGGGCGAGGTCCGGCGCGGGCGACCGGACCGCCTGGACGTTCATCTGCGCGGCGTGCGCAGCGGGCGCGGTGAGCAGCATCCTGTTCAGCGTCTTCGCCGGCAGCGCGCCGTCGGGCGCGCTGTCCGCCGCGGACGCCCCGAAGGTCGTCGGGTACCTCGCCGGCGCGGTCGGGCTGTGGCTTCTCCTGCGCCCCAGGCTCGCGCGCCTCGGCGCCCCGGACTGGCGCGAGACCGCGGCGGCGGCGCTGGCCACGGCCGCGCTCGCGGTGGCCGTCGTCGCGCCGGCGGGGCGGAGCGAGACATGGGCGTCGCTGGGCGTCTGGATCGCCTACCCGCTCGTCGACCTCCTCCTGGCGGCGCTCGGCGCGGGGGTCGTGGCGGGCTACGGGATGCGCCTCGGGATCGTGCCGGGCCTGCTCACGGTCACGGTCGTGCTCATGGCGGGCGCCGACCTCGGCTACGTGAGGGCGGTCGAGGCGGGCGGGTGGGCGCCGGGCGGCCCGCTGGACGCCCTCTGGCCCGCGGGCTGGGCCCTCGCCGCCGTGGCGGGGGCGGTGGCGCGCCGCGACGACCCGGCCGGCACGCGGCGGGCCGGCGGCGGCGGGAGGTTGATCGCGCCGACGGCCATCGCGACCCTCGCCGCGTCCGGGCTCGTCATCGTGGGGGTCGGCGCCGGTCCCGCCTGGGCGGGGCTTCTGTCCGGCGCGTCGCTCGTCCTCGTGCTCATCCACCTTGCGGGGGCGGCGCGTGAGCGCGGCGGCGCCGCGCCCGGAGGGACGCTCGACGAGATCGTCGCCGAGGCCTGCGCGGGGGGCGAGGGGGGTACGGCCGTCGTCGCCGTCGACCTCCTCGCGCTGGACGCCGGCAGGGCGGCGCTCGGCGACGACTCGTGGCGGGCCGCGCGGAGGAGCGTCGACGCGGCGTGTCGCGGGATCGCGCAGGAGCTCGGCGGCCACGCCGTGCCCCTCGGATCCGAGGTCGTCCTCGTGGCGCCGGCCCGTGAGGACCCCGCCGCGATCGTGGCCCGTGTGCGCGACGCGACGGCCGCCGCGGCCCCCGAGGGCGCCCGGTTCCCCACGGCGGTCGTCGGCGTCCCGGCCGAGGCGGACGACAGCGTCGCCGTCGTCGCCCTGCTCGGCGAGCGCCTCGACGCGGCCCGCCGCCAGGCGCGGCGGCAGGAGGCGGCCGATGTGCCGGGCGGCGTCACCGGCCCCGCGCCGGCGGGGTTGACGGAGCGCGAGGTGCGGATCCTCGAGCTCGTCGCCCGCGGCCACACCAACAAGGAGATCGGGCAGGCGCTCTACGTGTCGCCGCGCACCGTCGCCCGCAGCCTCGAGCGGGCGTTCGACAAGCTCGGCGCCGCGAACCGGGCGCACGCGATTCAGCTCGCGTCCGAACGCGGCCTGCTGTAGCCCGCCACCCGACCCGGGCGTCGGGTCGACGCTGCGGGCCTGCCCGCGCGTGCGCAGCGGATGCGCCGCCGCGCCGCTTGACAGCCGCCGGCGGATCTGATGGTGATCCCGGCCGCCCGCGGGGCCGGCACGGAAGGACGCCGCGCCCTGGCTCGCGGGGACGACGACGAGAGGAGATCCGATCCCGATGCGACACACGCGTGCCCTTGCCGCCCTTGCGACCGTCGCCGCGCTCACCGCCGCTCCCGCCGCCTCGGCGAAGGCGCCGCCGGCCGGCAAGTACGACTGCACGATCTCCGGCAGCACGCTCTTCGGCCGGCTCGTGATCGTCGACGGGCGCCGCTACACGCATCGCGGAACGCGAGGCACCTACCGGACGAGCGCGAAGCGAATCTCGCGGAAGAACGCGCTCGGGCAGGTCGAGAGGTTCTGGAGGATCTCGTTCCAGGGCGGCAGCCTGCGCGGCGTGAGCGGCCGCTGGTACCCGACGCCGACCAGCACGAGCGTCACCCACGAGATCGCCCTCAAGGACCCGACCGACGGCTTCGAGCGCATCTACTGCGACCGCTGGAAGTCGCAGAACTGAGCTCGGGCCCCCGTCGGGGCCCCGGTCGTCCGAGGCGGTGAGAGCGGCCCGCCGCGCCGGCTCTTGGAGCTCCGTCTCCCCATGGCGCCGTAGGTGGTCCGGAAGTTGTTCGGGGATGGCCGGAACGAAATGAACCGAACAAGTCCGGACTCCGCCGGGAGGGCCCTCGGTCCCTCAGGCGCGAGCACGGTGTGACAGGGTGACCTAGCCCGCCGCGGCGCCCGTCCAGAGGGCGGCGAGGGCCGCCCCGGCGGAGTCGACCGCGTGGCGCTGCGACTCGGCGATGTGCGCGTCGACCAGCGCGGCGGCGCGGTCGGCGTCGCGGGCCTCGACCGCGTCGAGCAGGTCGAGGTGCTGGGTGATCGTCCAGCGCACCCTCTGCGGATCCAGGAAGTCGTGAACCCGCACCAACCGGATCCGCGCGTTGATCTGCTCCAGGAACGCCGTCATCGACCGGTTCCCGCCGATCCGGGCGAGCCCCACGTGGAACGCCTCGTCCCGGTACACGGCGTCCTCCCCCGGCGCGGGCGGCTCACCCTCCCAGGCGCGCCTGAGCTGCGCCAGGAGCGGCCGGTCGCCGGGGGCAGCCGCCGCCGCCCGCACCGACGCCACCTCCAGCGCCCGCCGCACGTCGTACAGCTCCGCGATCTCCCCCTGGTCGATCACCGGGGACGCGTAGCCGTGGCGCGGACGGTGCGTGAGAAGCCCCTCCTCCGCCAGCCGGCGGCACGCCTCCCGCACCGGGGTGCGCGACGCCCGGTAACGCGTCGCCGCCCACTGCTCCGTCACCCGCGTGCCCGGGAGGATGCGTCCGCGCAGAAGGTCGGACCGCATCCGGCGGTACACGCTCTCCGCGATCGATCGTGGCGCCATCCGTCTCCCCAGGGCCGTCCGTGCCCCGGTTGTATACCAACGCGCCAAGGTCGGCGATGCGTCCGCATGAGGGAAGGCGCGGGCCGCGCGGCGGCGAAAGGTACCCCGTGCCTCCGACCGCGACCCGCCGCCTGGCCCTGCTCCGGGACCAGCCCGACCGGGCGCTCGTGTGGATCGTGCTCGGCCTCGTGTCCTTCGGGCTCGTCATGGTGTACTCGGCGAGCAGCGCCCCCGCGGTCCTGTCGCAGGGGGACCCCCTCGGCACCGTCACCCGGCAGGCCATCTACGCCCTCGTCGGGCTCGGCGCCTACGTCGTCGCCCTGCGCATGCGACCCGAGGGGATGCGGCGCATCGCCCCGCTCGGCATCGCCGTCTCCGCGATCCTCCTGCTCGCCGTCCTCGTGCCCGGCATCGGCATGGCGGTGAACGGCAGCCGCCGCTGGATCGACCTGGGCGTCTTCAACCTGCAGCCGTCCGAGCTCGCCAAGATCTGCCTCGCCCTGTGGATCGCCCAGGCCATCGCGCGGGAGCCGAAGCTGCTCGCCACCCCCCGCGGCCTGCGGCCCTTCCTCATCCTCACCGGCGTCCTCACCCTCCTCGTCGTGAAGGAGGACCTCGGCACCGCCCTCGTCCTCGCCGCGATGGCGTTCGCGATGCTCGTCGTCGGCGGCGCCCCCGTCCGGCGGCTCGCCACCGTCCTCGCGGGCTCCGCCGCCCTCGCCGCCCTGGCCATCGCGGTCGAGCCGTACCGCCGCGAGCGGCTCCTCGCGTTCCTCGACCCGTGGTCCGACCCGCAGGGAGCCGGCTTCCAGGCCGTGCAGGCGCAGGTGGCGCTCGGCAGCGGCGGCCCGTTCGGGGTGGGGCTCGGCAACGGCCTGCAGAAGGCGAACTACCTGCCGGAGGCCCACACCGACATGATCCTCGCCACGGTGGGGGAGGAGCTCGGCGTCGTCGGAGTCGTCCTGCTGCTCGCCGCGTTCGGCGCCTTCGCCGTCGCCGGCTATAGGATCGCCCTGCGGGCCAAGGACCTCCACGGTCAGGTGCTCGCCGCCGGCGTCACCACCCTGGTGGCGGCGCAGGCGATCGTCAACGTCGGCGCGGTCCTCGGGTTCCTCCCGGTGACCGGCGTGCCGCTCCCGTTCGTCTCGTTCGGCGGGAGCAGCCTGATCGTCCTCCTGTTCGCTGCCGGAATCCTCGTCAACATCGGCCGACGGTCGTCCAACCGCAGCGCCCCCCGCCTCCGACTCGTCGACGGGGGCGACGGCGCCACTGCGGGCGGTGATCGCCGCCGGCGGAACGGGCGGCCACGTGATGCCCGCGCTGGCGGTGGCCGACGCGCTGTCGGCGCGCGGAGCTAGCGTCAGCCTCGTCGGCACCACCCGCGCCGCCGCTGCGCCCACGCACCGCTACCCCGTCGACCGCCTGCCGCTGCGCGGCTTCGTCCGCGCCCTCACCCCCCGGAACCTGTGGGTGCTGGCGATGGCGGTCACGGCCGTGCCCCGCGCGATGGCGATCCTGCGCCG
>JBFLWO010000085.1:0-7239 GCA_040757755.1 Actinomycetota bacterium | reverse complement strand
GCGGCGCCGCAGGGGGGCGCCCCCTCGGCGGGGGTCGCCGATCGCGGCGGCGGCCGGGGGACGCCGTCGCCGCCGTGTGGTGTGGGCGAACGCCGGGAGATCGACGTCCGCGGGAGACCCGGGACGCGCGCGCACGCCCGCGCGCGGCGGGGTCACACCGTGATGACGCCCTCCACCTCGGGGATCGCCTCCCGCAGCTGGGCCTCGATGCCGAGGGTCAGCGTCGCGGTCGACATGGGGCAGCCACCGCACGCGCCGTGCATCTGGAGATAGACGAAGCCCTCCGCGTCCACCTCGACCAGCTCGACGTCGCCGCCGTCGGCATGCAACGCGGGGCGGATGCGGTCAAGCACATCCTCGATCTGGGCCATGAGCTCGGCCGACATGCGGGTCACCCCCCGGGGTCGTGATACTTCCCGGAGTGTAGCCGCCCGCACCGCGGGGGCCCCGGCACGCGCCGGCGCCCCGCGCCCGGACACCGCGAACATGCCCGTCGGGTGCCGGGGATCGCGCCGGACGGGCCCCGCCGGGCCGATCTTCTAGCATGCGCCCGTGAGCTCCCCCGCCGTCACGCCGGAGGACGTCGCGGTCCCCGCGGCGGGCGTCCTGCGCGTCGCCGCGGTCCAGATGACGTCGAGCGACGACCGCGAACGGAACGTCGCCGCCGCCGCCGAGCTGGTCGAGCGGGCCGTCGAGCAGGGCGCGCGCCTCGTCGCGCTGCCCGAGAAGTGGCCGTTCATCCACGAGGCGGCACGCATCCGGCGGGAAGCCGAGGACCTCGAAGGCCCGTCGATCGAGACCGCACGCGGGTGGGCGCGGCGCTTCGACATCGCCCTCGTCGCCGGCAGCGTCTCCGAGCGCATCCCCGGCGAGGACCGCACCCACAACACGAGCGTGCTGATCCTCCCGGACGGCTCCGTCGCCGCCGAGTACCGCAAGCTCCACCTGTTCGACGTCGAGGTGGGCGGCGTCGTGTACCGGGAGTCCGCCGGCGCGAAGCCCGGGCGCGACATCGTCGTGGGGGAGGCCCTCGGCCGCCGCATCGGCCTGACCGTCTGCTACGACCTGCGCTTCCCCGAGCTGTACCGCCGCCTCACCCTCGACGGCGCCGAGATCCTCACCGTCCCCGCCGCCTTCACCGCCGCCACCGGCAAGGACCACTGGGAGCCCCTCCTGCGGGCCCGGGCCATCGAGAACCAGGCGTTCGTCATCGCCCCCAACCAGTACGGCACCCACGCCGACGGCACCGTCTCCCACGGGCGCAGCATGATCGTCGACCCGTGGGGCGTCGTCCTCGCCCAGGCGCCCGACGAGGAGACCGTGATCGTCGCGGACCTCGACTTCGGCCTGCTCGGACGCGTCCGCACGCGCCTGCCCGCGCTCGAGCACCGCCGCCCCGACATCTACGGGTAGACCGCGGGACGCCCGCGCCGCGGGCGCGTCACGCCCGGAACGCCGCGCCCCGCTCCGGAACGTCGAACGGAAGCGCGGGGTCCGCGAACGCGACGCGCCCGTCGACGAGGGTGAGCCGCGGCACGAGATCGCCGTCCAGCGCCACGAGGTCCCCCGGGGACGCGGCGTGCCCCAGCAGGCGACCCGGCGCACCCGTCGCCGCCGCGAACGCCCGCGCGCGCGACACCCCCATCCGCACCAGCGTCGCGACGCACGCCGCGAGTCCCGCCGTGCCGCCCGCCAGCCGCGACCCCGCCACGACGCGCACGGCGTCGCGGCGGATCGCCCTCTCCCCGAGGCGGTACGTCCCGGGTGGAGCCCCCGTCGCCGCCGTCGCGTCGCTCGTCAGCACCAGCCGGCTCCCCGCCGCGGACGCCAGCGCCACGCACGTCGCGGCGGCGACGTGCACGCCGTCCGCGATCAGGCACACCCGCACACGCCGGTCCGCGAGGGCCGCCCCCACCGGCCCCGGCTCCCGCGCCGCGACCCCGGCCATCGCGTTGAACGCGTGCGTCAGCATCCGCGCCCCCGCCGCGAACGCCGCGGCCGCCTGCTCCGCCGACGCCTCGGTGTGCCCCACCGACACCACCGTGCCGCGGCGGGCGAGGAGGCGCACCGCCTCGACCGCCCCGGGAAGCTCCGGCGCCAGGGTCACGACGCGCGGGGAAAACAGCGCCGCGAGCCGCTCCACCGCCGCACGCTCCGGAATCCGCATCCGGTGCGCGGGGTGCGCGCCGGCCCGCGCCGGCGACAGGAACGGCCCCTCCAGGTGCACGCCCAGGGGGCGGGCCCCGTCCGCGGGCCACGCGACCCGCCCGAGAGAGGAGGCGACGCGCGCGTACCCCCGGTCCGAGCGCGTCACCACCGTCGGGCAGAAGCGCGTCACGCCGGCGGCCGGCAGGGCCCGGGCCACCGCCGCCACCTCGTCCGGGTCGTCCCCGACCTCCGCGCCCGCCACGCCGTTCACCTGCAGGTCCACCAGGCCGGGCACAACCGTCCACCCCGCCGGTAGGCGCCGTGCCAGCGCGTCGGCGAGCCCGCCGCCGCTCATCCCAGGACGGCGCCGACCTCGTCGACGAGAACGGCGAGATCGAGAGGCGGCAGGCCGAGCTCCCCCGCGACCGTGTCCGCGTCCATCCGCTGCCCCTCGTTCCACAGCTCCCGCAACAGGCCCCCCGCCCGCCGGGTCTCGAACCACCGCGACCCGAACCGGTCGCGCAGGTGGCCGCGAAGCGACACCTCCAGCGCCCACGCCCGCAGGTAGCAGGCGGAGTAGAAGCCCGGGTCGACGTCGTCGAGGAACGCGGCCTGCCGGTGCGGGACCCGCGTCGCGGACGTGAGAATCTCCGCGTAGCGGTCCCCCATCCCCGCCAGGTCGCGCGACCCGTGAAGCTCCAGCTCGTAGAGGAGCTTCCCCGCGTAGCGGCGGTAGTGGAACAGCGCCTGCACCGCCGCCAATCGGCGCTGCTCCGCGCTTTCGGGAAGCCCCATCACCCGCGACAGCCACAGCGGCTCGTTCACGAGGTGCTCCAGCAGGAACGCGTACGTCTCGGTGACCGAGTCGTCCCCCATGCGCCGGAACTCCACCGGCAGGCCCCGCCCCGTGCCGCCGAAGTGCAGGGCGTGCCCCGCCTCGTGGAAGAGCGCGAGGAAGTCGTCGACCCCGCCGATCGGTGCGATCACCAGGTACACCTCGTCGGGGACCCGCACCGGGGAGCAGAAGGCGCGCGGATCCTTCGTCGCCCGCGGCTCGGCGTCGACGACGATGTTCGGCAGCCGCGCCAGGTCGATCCCCAGCCCGGACAGCGTGTCGGCCAGGGACCGCAGGAGCCGCGCCGCGGGGAAGCGGGCGTCCAGGGACGCGGCCCGCCGCAGACGCGGCAGGTCGCTTCGCCGCGCGTCCTCCAACGTCACCCCCACCGTGCGGCGGAGCTCCGCGTCGAGGGCGTGGACGTACAGGTCGTCGGTGGCGGACAGAAGGTCGCGGCACTGCCCGGCGAGGGCGTCGAGGTCGATGCCGCGCACCCGCGCGTAGAGGTCCCGGTAGGACGCCGCCCCCAGGGCGCGCGCCAGGGCGTGACGCGTGGACCACCCCTCCGCGAGGACGGGGGTGAGCTCCTCCTGCACCACCTCCTCGCACCGCGCGTGGATCGTGGCGCGGCGGGCGGCGTCCGGCTCGTTCGCGATGAGCGCCGCCGCCGCGCGGTAGCCGACCCGGTCCCCGTCCAGCGGCACCGTCGCGGCCGCCTCCCGCCGGGCGACCTCCTGCGACTCCCGCGCCGCGCACCGCCGCATCGCCCCGTCCACCGCGAAGCCCGCCAGCGCCCGCACGCTCGCCGCGCCGCCCCCCGGGCGGGCCCCGTCGAGCGCCCCCACCAGCTCGCGCGCCACCTCGTCGGCGAACAGGTGCTCGAACCGCTCGAACAGCGGCGCGACGGGCAGGTCGGCGGCGTGCCCCGCGTGGTGCAGGTACTCCAGCCGCTCGTGGACGGTCAGGAACTCGTCCGCGTCGCGGCGGTACTCCTCGATGTCGGACAGGACACCCACGCGCGGATCGTACGCGGGCGGCGTCCGCGCGGGGCGGCGCGTATCGTGGGCCGGTGACCGGGGCCGCATCCACCCGCCCGCAGCGCGGCGACACCGTCGAGGTGCACGTCGACGACCTCGCGTTCGGCGGGCAGGGCGTGGCCCGCCGCGACGGCTTCGTCGTCTTCTGCCCCGACACCGTCCCCGGCGACCGCGCCCGCGTGCGGCTGCGCAAGGTGCGGCGGCGCTTCGGGGAGGCGGAGCTGGAGGAGGTCCTCGACGCCGGCCCCGGGCGGATCCCGGTCCCCTGCCCCTACGTGCCGCGCTGCGGCGGCTGTCGGCTGCAGCACGTCGACTACGACGCGGCGCTCGACGCGAAGCGCCGCCAGGTGGAGGAGCACCTGGCGCGCATCGGCCACATCGAGGGGGTGCCGGTGCTCGACCCGGACCCCGCCGTCGAGCGGTTCGGCTACCGCAACAAGATGGAGTACTCCGCGTCCCGCGGGCCGGACGGGGAGGTCGTGCTGGGGTTCCACCGCCGCGGCCGGTGGGACGAGGTCGTCGACGTGGCGGACTGCATGCTCGCGACGCCCCTCGGCAACGCGGTGCGCGAGACGGTGCGGCGCTGGGCGGTGGAGACGGGGGTCGTCCCCTACGACCAGCGCGCCCAGGAGGGCACCCTGCGCCACGTCGTCGTCCGGGAAGGGATCGGCACCGGCCAGGTGCTCGTCGCGGTCGTCACCGCCAGCGGCGCCGACGACGCCGTCGACCGCCTCGCCGAGCCCCTCATGGCGGCGCACCCGGAGGTCGTGGGTCTCGTGCACTCCGTGAACGACGGGCTCGCCGAGACGACGCAGGGGCTGCCGTCGCGGCTCGTCGCGGGCGTCGACCGCCTGGAGGAGCGGGTGTGCGGGGTGACGCTGCGGCTCTCCACCGGGGCGTTCTTCCAGACGAACACCCGCATGACCGAGACGCTGTACGCGCGCGTCGCGGAGGCGGCCGGCCTGACCGGCGGCGAGGTGCTGTACGACCTCTTCGCCGGGGTGGGGAGCATCGGCATCGCCCTGGCGCGGCGGGCGGCGCGGGTCGTGGCCGTGGAGATCGTGCCGGAGGCCGTGGAGAACGCCCGGGAGAACGCGCGGCTGAACGGGCTGGCGGACCACACGGCGCTGTGCGGCGACGTCGGGCGCCTGCTCCGGGAGCGCGCGGACGAGCTTCCCCCCGCGGACGTCGCGGTCGTCGACCCGCCGCGCGCCGGCCTCGCCGGGCGGGCGGTGCGCCGCGTGCTGGAGCTCTCCCCGCGGGTCCTCGTCTACGTGTCCTGCCACCCGGCCACGTTCGCCGACAATGCGCGGCGGTTCATCGACGGCGGCTACCGCCTCGAGTGGGTCCGTCCGGTGGACATGTTCCCCCAGACGCCGCACATCGAGGCGGTCGCCCGCTTCGTCAGGGACGCCTGATCACGCGCCGCACACCGGCCAGTGCCGGGCCATGCCGCGCGAGAACGCCCAGGCGGCGGCGAAGGACGCCGCGTACGGGTCGGAGCGGCTGAAGGCGCGGAACGGGGTCGCGTCCCACAGCCGGGACCCGAACTGGAAGAGGCCCAGGTACTGCCCGTTGCTCGCCGCGGGGTCGAGGCGGGACTCGCACAGCGCGACGCTGCGCAGCCGGGCGGGGGGGACGCCGAACGCGGCGGACCCCAGGTCGATCGCCTGCTGCACGGAGGGGCGTGCGAGCGCGGCGCGCCGCACGCGACGCAGCGCGGTCGCGTGGCGCGCACGTTCCCGGCGAAGCTGGGCGCGGAGGCGCCGGACGGTCTGGTTGGCGCGGTGGAGCTCCTTCTGATCCGCGGTGACGGCCGCGGCGTCGCCCGCCGGCGTCTCCGCGCGAAGCAGCGCCGGGGCGATCACGGTGGCCGCGGCGACCGCCGCGACCGCGAGCAGGGTTCGGCACCTCATTCACACCACCTTTTCGGCGTGGTCCCCGGCCGCGCGCGGCCCGCCGCGGAGCGTGCGGCGTTCAGCGGGGCGCGTCGGGGCGCGAACGGCCGGGGGTACGGGGCTCCTCACCGGCCGCACGGCATCATGCCAGGCAGAAACGCGGGAATCATCAAAGATCGTCACGAGGGAACGCCGGGACCGTCACGAAACGCGCCACGTTCCCGCCTCCGCCGCGCGCCAAACCCGTCCGGCGCCGGGGAGTCGCGTCAGAACGGCGCCTGCCGGTCGTGCCAGTCGCCCAACACCCGGAAGGCGCTCCAGAAGCGGCGTTTCGCGCCCTGCTCGTCGAGCGACTCGTCGATGTCCGGCACGACGAGGGCTTCCACGGTGGGCGTCCACTGCTGGATCGTGCCGAGCTCGTGGCGGAGGGGCTCCGCGAGGGGCTGGCCGAGCGCGTTCACCGCCTCGAGCGCCCGCTCGCCCATCACCACGACGAGCTTCGGCATCACGATCGCGAGCTCCCGCAGGAGCCACGCCGGGCAGTCCCGCGCCGCCGCCTCCGCCCCCTGGTGGCCGCACTTCACGCACAGGGTGCCGTACAGGCCGAGCGGGTCGATGCCGAGGCGCTGCACGCTCTTCAGCACCGCCGTCCCGGACCGCCCGAAGAACGCGACGCCCTCCTCGCGCTCCGCGGGGGTCGCCGCCCACTTCACCATGAAGATCTCCGCCTGCGGGGATCCGGAGCCCATCACGGGCAGCACGTCCGCGGGGCGGCAGCGGGCGCAGCCGGTGATCTCGTCGTTCAGGTGGCCGATCTCGGCGATCGCCCGGCGGAGGTACGCCTCCTGGATGTCGTCCGGGCTCACGCCCCGTCCGGGAGGGCCGCCGCCGCGTCGGGGCGTCGGCATGGGCGAGGGGTGGTCCGGCGTCATCGCGCGAGGGATATTTTCCCTGCTCCTCGCGATTCCTTCCCGCCGACCCGCACAGTTTCAGTCCCGCTTGCGCGTGGGACGGTCCGGAAGGGCCGCGCGGGGGATCAACGGGCGGCGCAGGCGCACGATGTCCGCGTCGGCGAGGGCGTCGAGCAGATCCTCCCGGCCGCCGAACGGCCGCACGCGCATCGCGACGACCCCGACCTCGTCCGGCGTCGACGCCCCGCTGCCCGCGACGGCGAGGATCCCCATACGGCGGGCCAGCGCCGCCGCCCGGCGCCCCGCGCCGTGCGCGCCCGCGGTCACGAACTCGTGGCAGTCGATCGCGGCGGCGTCGCGCCGCAGCGCGTCCCCCGGCGGGGTGGGGAGCGACGCGGGGTGCGGTGCGA
>JBFLWO010000084.1:0-7253 GCA_040757755.1 Actinomycetota bacterium | reverse complement strand
CGCGAGGCGGGGCGCGCCGAGGCGGGCGGCGGTCGCGGCGAACGCGGGGGTCGGTCCGCGCCAGCGCCATCCGTCGACGTCGCCGACCGGCGCGTCGAGGCGCAGCGTGGCGAGGTCCTTGAAGAGGCGCGCGTGCTCGGCGCGTTCGCGCAGGGTGGCGGCGAGCGTCGCGGCGTTCCGCAGGCCGGGCACGTCCCAGTCGGCGTGGTCGGCGGGGACGTCCTCGACGTGCCGGTAGCGGGCGAGCACCGCGGCGGCGCTCCGCGCGCCCCACCCGGGCAGGCCGGGGAAGCCGTCGGCCGCGTCGCCGACGAGGGCGAGGTAGTCGGGGATCGACGCGGGGCCGACGCCGAACTTCGCGTGGACCGCGTCCTCGTCGATCACGAGGTGCCTGCGGCCGTCGAACTGCACGACCCGGGTTCCGCGCACGCACTGGGCCAGGTCCTTGTCCGGCGTCCCGATCAGAACGCGGCCGACGCGCGGGTCGGCGCCGGCGACGGCGGCCGCGGCGGCGAGCGCGTCGTCGGCCTCCTGCTCGACCATCGCCCAGCACGGCACCCCCAGGTCGGTGAGGGCGCTTTCCAGCACCGGGATCGCGTCGAGGATCTCCGGCGGCATCCCGGCGCTCGTCTTGTACCCGGGCCACAGGTCGTTGCGGAACGACTCGATCACGTGGTCCGACGCGACGCCGAGGTGCGTCGCGCCGCGCTCGAGCAGGGAGATCGCGGTCGCCAGCACCCCGGCGGCGGCCGAGCCGGGGCGCAGGGTCCCGTGGCGCGCCTGTCCGTAGTGCTGGCGGAAGAGCTCGTAGGTGCCGTCGAGGAGGTGGACCTCCACCGCGGCCGGCTCCTACTCGGGGAGGTCGGCGAGCGCCGCGACCATCTCCTCGACGCTGGTGAACTTCAGCCGGGGCCGTCCTCGCTCCGCGCCGCGCGCCGTCTCGAGCGCGTCGAGCCGCCGCCAGTCGTCGAAGGTGACGAGGTCGCTGCGCCGTTCGCGCAGCAGCCGTTCCAGCACCTCCCGGCCGGGGACGGTGCGGTGGTTGAGCCGGCCGTCGGCGACGTCCTCGAGGAGGGACGCGACGGTCTCCTGCGCGTCGGTCTTGTTCGTGCCGATCACGCCCTGCGGGCCGCGCTTGATCCACCCGACGGTGTACTCGCCGGTGACGACGCCGTCGCGGGCCATGTCGAGGACGCGCCCTTCCGTGTTGGGGATGACGCCGAGGGCGTGGTCGAACGGCACGCCGGGCAGGGGCACGCCGGTGTAGCCGATGGCGCGGAACACGATGTCGGCGGGGAACGCGATGCGCTGGGTGGTGTGCCGGGCGCGGAGCCGTCCGTCGGCCCCGCGGTGCAGCTCGTTGCGGGCGCACACGACGCCTTCGACGCGGTCGGTGCCGGTCACCTCGACGGGCGACAGGAGGAACCGCAGAACGACGCGCCGCGCGCCGTCTGTCGCGGTGCGCGTCGCGAAGCGGCGAAGCACCTCGACGTTCGCCTGCTTCTGCCGGTCGGAGGAGATCTCGACCTCGGTGCCGTGGTCGATGGCGATCTCCGCGGGGTCGGCGACGGCGGCGACGCCGGGGATCTCGCCCAGCTCCTTCAGCTCCCGGGACGTGCACGCCGCCTGCGCGGGGCCGCGCCGCCCGAGGATCGTGATCTCCTCGATGCGGCTCGCGGCGAGCGCCTCGATGGCGTGCTCGGCGATGTCGGTGGCGCCGAGGTGCTCCACGGGGGTCGCGAGGATGCGGGCGACGTCCATCGCGACGTTGCCGTTGCCGACGATCACGGCGTGGCGGCCGGTGAGGTCGAAGGCGAAGCGGCGGAAGTCGGGGTGCCCGTTGTACCAGCCGACGAAGTCGGTGGCGGAGTGGCTGCCGGGGAGGTGCTCGCCGGGGACGCCCATGCGGCGGTCGCTGCCGGCGCCGACCGCGTAGACGATGGCGTGGTAGTAGGCGGTGAGGTCGGCGTGGGTGACGTCGCGTCCGAACTCGACGTTCCCGTAGAAGCGGAACTCCGGGTGGGAGGCGATCTTGTCGTACACCCGCGTGACCGACTTGATCTTCTGGTGGTCGGGGGCGACGCCGCCGCGCACGAGGCCGAACGGGGTCGGCAGGCGGTCGTACATGTCGATCTGGGCGTGGAGCCCGGGCTGGCTCTGCAGCTCGTCCGCGGCGTAGAAGCCGGACGGGCCCGAGCCGATGATCGCGACCCGGAGCGGGTCTCCCGATGTGCCGACCGTCACCTGACCTCCCGGGTCGCTGTCGAACCACAAACATTAGACGCCGCCGCGGTTCCCGCCCCCGGTCCGTCGCGGGTTCCGCGGTGCTCCGGGACGTCTGACATGGTGGCGCGTCGCGCGCCGGCCGCGGCGCGGGGCTGCAGGGGGGCTGCGCCGGCCGTCACCCGTCCTCGGGGCTGGGGCGGAACAGGTCGTGGGCGGGGTCGCGCACCAGCTCGACCACGGTGCCGGGCGCGGGGGCGGTGGGGATGCCGGAGCAGGCGACGGCGGCGATCCCCGCCCCCTTGCCCATGAGGATGCCGCAGGCGGCGGCGAGCTCGTCGGCGAGGGCCTGCTCGGTGGCGATGAGCATGCGTCCTTCGCGGTCGCGTCCGCCGCGGTGGTCGACGACGGGGACGAAGCCGGCGACGCCGACCGCGACGTTCACGAGGCCGCGGCGGAACGCCCGGCCGTGGGTGTCGGTGACGACGACGCCGACACGGCCGCCGACCGTGGCGGCGATGCGGGCCTGCAGCCGCCGGGCCGACGCGTCGGGGTCGACGGGCAGGAGCACGACGCGGCCGTCGGCCACGTTCGACTGGTCGATGCCCGCGTTGGCGCAGACGAAGCCGTGGTGGGTCTCGCAGATGAGGGTGCCGCCGCGGCGCCGCACGATGCGGCGGCTCTCGGCGAGGATGAGCTCGCACAGGGCGGGGGTCTTGCCGGTCTCGTCGGCGAGGGCGAGGGCGGCGGGCCCGGGGGTGACGTCGGCGAGGGCGATGACCCGCCCCTCCGCCTTGCTCACCACCTTGTGCGCGACGCACACGACGTCGCCGGCGGTGACGCCGCCCGCGGCGGCGCGGTGCGCGAGCATCCCCGGCAGGTCGTCTCCCGGTGCCACCTCCGGCAGCCGGGGCAGTGCCCAGATCTTCACGGCGTCAGCTCGCGTCCTGCACGCGACGTTGTGGGTCCCTCTCAGGGCGCGCGTTGCGATTCAGCAATGCGCGCCCGTAGTCGAGACCGGCATCTGACCGGAAGACCTTCGATGATCGAGCGCGTCACGCTGAAGAATCGTCATGGAACTCTCGGGTGAGTCGGCGTGCGAAGAGATTCTTCGGCGCTCCCTAGCAGGCGCCGGCGGTGATGCGGCGGCCGAGGCCGAGGCGTTCGCAGGCGGCGAGGGCGGCGCAGGGGTGGGCGGCGGCGAGGAAGGCGGCGAGGTCGTCGGGTGTGTCGACGTCGAGGGTGAGGCCGGGCAGGTCGACGGTGCGCAGGGCGATGCCGAGGTGCGCGGCCCGGTCGCGGTGGCGGGCGAGGGACCCGGGGCCGAGGGCGGGGGTCATCGCGGACGGCGGGCGCATGAGGAGCGCGTTGGTGCCGGTGCCGTCGCGTGACACCGCGATGGTGACGGGCTCGGCGGGGGCGGCGTCGATGACGGCGGCGACGTCGGCGGGGGTGAGGAGCGGCAGGTCGGCGAACAGGACGAGCGCCGCGCCGGCGCCCTCGGCGTCGGCGGCGTCGAGCCCGAGGGCGACGGCCGCGTCGATCCCCTTGGGCGGGGTGTGGTCCGGGACGACGCGGGCGGCGTGGGCGCGGGCGATCGCCGCGGCGTCGGGGTCGCTGGTGACGACGACGGTGGCCTCCAGGCGGGGGCTCGCGGCGCATGCGTGCAGGACGTCGGCGAGCATCGCCTCCTGCAGGGCGCGCCGCCCCGGCGCGTCGATGGCGCCGGCGAGGCGCATGAGGGCGCGGTCGAGGCGCTTCACGGGCACGACGGCGACGACCCGCTCGCTCACCCCAGCGCCTCCAGCACCTCGCGGGCGAGGCGCGCGCGGCCGGGCCGGTCCGGCATGAGGATGTCGGTCACGACGGGGCGCACGCCCAGGGCGGCGATCGCGTCGGCCTCGTCGGCGTCGCGGTCGTCGAGGAAGAAGGTGGCGGCGACGTCCGCGTACAGGCGGGCCATCTGGGTGGAGGAGCACTCGTCGTGGCCGGCCCCGGCGAGGAACCGGTCGGCGGGGCCCTCGACGGGGCGCCGGCCGATGATGGGGCTCACCGCGACGCAGCGGTCGCGCCGCGCCGCGACGGCGTCGCGCACCCCGGGGATCGCGAGGATCGTCCCGATGGACACCACGGGGCTGGACGGGCAGATCACGATCGCGTCGGCGGCGGCGATCGCGTCGAGGACGCCCGGCGCGGGCCGCGCCGCGTCGGCGCCGAGCAGGTCGATGGAGAGGATCTCCTCGCCGGCGCCGTGCTCGATGAGGTACTCCTGGAACCGCCGCTGTCCGTCGGGGGTGACGATCCGGGTGCGCACCTCGTCGTCGGTCATCGGCAGCACCCGGGCGGTGACGCCGAGCCGCTCGCAGACCTCCGCGGCGATGCGGTGCAGCGGCCACCCCTCCGCGATGCGCAGGGTGCGGTGCAGGTGCGTGGCGAGGTCGCGGTCCCCGAGGCCGAACCACGCGGGCCGCCCGTAGGTGGCGAGCCCCTCCAGGCACCGGAACGTGTCGTCCGCCCAGCCCCACCCGCGTTCCGACACGACCCCCGCGAGGGTGTACGTGCAGATGTCGAGGTCGGGGCAGACGCGCAGGCCGAAGAAGTCGTCGTCGTCCGCCGTGTTGACGACCGCGACGAGGTCGTCCTGCCCCGCCACCTGCGCGAGACCGTCGACCATCTTGGCTCCGCCGGTCCCCCCCGAGAGGGCGCAGATCACGGCCGGATCAGGTGGTCGGACGTCGTGCGGCCATCGCGCCGCCAGTGTACCGGCAGGGGCGGGCGGGCCGTCCCGGCCGGCCCCGCCCGTGGCGCGGGGTCAGCTGAGCGCGTGGGCGAGCACCAGCACCACCTCGCTCGGCAGGTAGGTGATGAGGAACAGCACGAGGATGCTCACCGCGAGCCACGGCAGGATCGTGATCGACAATCGCTCCACCGACACCTTCGACAGGCTCGACACGAGGAACAGGACGAGCCCGATCGGGGGGTGGATCAGGGCGAGCACCAGGTTGAAGCACATGATCAGGCCGAAGTGGACGGGGTCGATCGCGAAGACCTCGGTCGCGACCGGGGCGAGGAACGGCCCGAGGATGAACACGGCGGGCAGGGGCTCGATGAAGATCCCCACCACCAGCAGCACCACGTTCACCACCAGCAGGAACATGTACTTGTCGGTGGTGAGGTTCGTGAAGAAGTCGGTCACCGACTGGCCGAACTGGTTGTTCTGGAGCGCCTTCGAGAGGATCTGGGCGTCGCCGAGCAGGAGCAGCACGATCCCGGTCTCGAGGGCCGCGGTGGAGAACACCCGCGGGATGTCCGCCGGGCTGAGCCCCGAGTACCAGAACAGGGCGAGGATCAGGGCGAAGATCGCGGCGACGGGGGCGGACTCGCTGGGGGTGAACACGCCGCCGAGGAAGATCCCGCCGAGGATGATGAACGGGATGAAGAGGATCGGCGCGGCGTCGAGGCCGGTGCGCCCCACCGTCCGCCAGCCGGCGAACTCGCGCTTCTGGTGGAAGCCGCGCACCCGCACCTCCACGTACACGGTGGCGGCCTGGAACGCGAACAGGATCAGGATCGCGAGGATCCCCGACACGAGGAGCTCGTTGATGTTCACGTCCTGCACGACGTAGCCGTAGACGATGAACATCAGGCTGATCGGCCCGATGGGGCCCTTGATCGACGCGGCCGACACGACGGCGGCCGCGACGTGGCGGGGGTAGCCCTCCTTCTCCATCGCGGGCACGAGGAGGGGGGTCATGATCGCGGCGTCCGCCTGCGCGGAGCCGGACACCCCCGACACCATCACGGAGGTGAGCTGGCAGACGTAGGCCATGCCGCCCCGGAGGTGGCCGACGAGGGAGGCGGCGAACCGGATGAGCCGGTCCGACATGCCGCTCGCGTTCATCACCTCCGCCACGATCAGGAACATGAGGATGACGAGGAGCTCGGTGCCGCCGGTGAGCCCCATCGTGAACTGGGTGGTGGTGAACGGGAACAGCGGGTCGGGCGTGGGGTAGAGGCTCAGCCCGAAGAAGTTCGGGAGGGTCGCGATGATCCCGACGACCGACAGCATGAAGACGATCGGCATGCCCGCCAGGGTGAGCAGCACGAACACGAGGCCGATCGCGACGAGCGGCGACGCGCCGGTCTGCAGCACGAGCCAGGCGGCGCCGATGGTGGCGACCGACAGGAACGTGGCGCCCAGCGCCCCGCCGCGCGGGTCGAGCCGCACCGCGACGGCCCACGCGGCGCCGATCACGGCGAGGCCGGTGAGGTTGCGGGCGCTGCCGAACGAGTCGGCGGTCTGCTCGGCGAAGAACAGGACCGCGGCGGTGAGGGCGGCCCCGCCGAGCATGAGGCTCGCGGTGCGCCGCACCCCCTCCCGCCCGGTCGCGGCGAGGTCCGCCCCCGCCTTCGCGAGCGCCGTGAGGAAGTGCAGGGTGATGAAGTAGTAGCCCACGGTCATCGACGCGACCGGGTACAGGAACGAGATCTTCACCGAGGTGAAGGTCTGCGTCGCCGTGGACACGGAGGTGACGTACTCGGTGGAGCGCCAGCACGCGTAGACGAGCAGCGTGAAAAGGCCGACGGCGGCGTAGGTGCGCACCGCGCTGCGCCACACGGGCGCGCCCCGGTCGGCGACGAACGTGATGACGGTGACGGCGCCGCGGCGGACGGCGAGCGACACGCCCATCCAGATCGTCCACAGGAAGCCGATCCGCGCGACCTCCTCGGCCCCGAAGATGGAGAAGTCGAGGACGTAGCGGGTGAAGACGTTGGTCGCGAGCGACCCCATCGCGAGGACGGAGCCGACGATCGCGATGACGGTCGCGATGCCGACGGCGCCCTGCGAGTACGTCTCGAGGGCGCGCGACACGGGCGCGAGCACGCGGGCGAGGCCCGGCAGGGCGCCGGGGGGTCCGGGCGGCGCGGCGACGGGCGTTGCGACTGAGGTCATCGCGTGCGGATGCTCATTGGCGACCGGTTCGGCAGCCTACGTGACGGTGGCCGCCCGGGCGGCGACCCGGACCGCG
>JBFLWO010000083.1:0-7297 GCA_040757755.1 Actinomycetota bacterium | reverse complement strand
CTCGCTGCGCCACGGCGTCCTGCAGGGCGAGGCGCACCTCCACCGCCGAGGCGGGGGCCGGGCCCTCACCGAGCCCCGCGGTGCGGAGCACCCGGGCGCGCAGGCCCGCGAGGGTCGTCGCCTCCCGGTCGAGAACCGGCGCCGCGGCGGCCTCGGCGCGCAGGGCGGCGGACGCGGCGTCGCGGTCGCGCACCACCAGCAGCCCGCCGCGGGCCCGCCACGCGGCGCCCGCCGCGGCGTCGGCGGCGCCGTGCGCCGGACCCCGGTGGATGGTGAGCGGCATCGCCCAACGGTAGCCATGGCCGCCGACGCCACCCATCGCTTCCCCACGTTTCGCGGGGGTCGCGGCAGGGGAGAAGCAGACATGACGCTTCCCGACTGGGAGCTCGTGGTGCGCCTGGCCGTCGCGGCGGGCCTCGGGACCCTGCTCGGGTTGGAGCGGGAGTGGCGCGCCCACCCCGCCGGTCTCAGCACCCACGCCCTCGTCGCGGTGGGGGCGGCGCTCTTCACGATGGCGGGGGCCTACGGCTTCGGCGACCTGCCGCAGGTGTCGCAGCGGGACCCGGCGCGGGTCGCGGCGCAGGTCGCCACCGGCATCGGCTTCATCGGGGCGGGGGCGATCATCAAGACCGGGGCGCTCGTCCGCGGCGTCACGACGGCGGCGACCGTGTGGCTGGCGGGTGCCCTGGGCGTCGCGGCGGGGGTCGGGGCGTACGTGGCGGCGGTGGTGGCGGCGGCACTGGTGATGGCCCTCCTCGTGGGGCACCGGGCGGTGGAGGGGTCGCTGATGCGCACCCTGGGCTGGGCGCCGCGCACGGTGCGGGTGGAGTACGAGCGCGGCCACGGCACCCTCGGCCCGATCCTGGCGGGGCTGGAGCAGGCCGGGGTGCGGGTGGAGCGGCTGCGGCTGGTGGACGAGGACGGCGACGGGGAGCCGCCGATGCGCACCGCCCTCGTCCAGGTCGCGACCCGCGACGACGGCGCCCTCGACGCCCTCGTGCAGCGGGTCGCGTCGCGCCGCGAGGTCGTCACCGCGGAGGTCGTGCACGGCAAAGGCTGGTGACTCCCTCGCTGCCCGTCAGCCCGGCGGGTCGCGCCGCACCGCGGCGAGGGAGAGGTACTCGGCGCCGCCCCGGATCGACTCCTCGCGCACCAGCCCGACGCCCCGCGCGTAGTACTTGCGGTCCCGCACGCCGGGCTCGAGCGGCGTCCACTCGACGGTGACGACCGCCGGGCGGAACGCCCCGGCCGGGACCCGCACGGCGCCGGTGACGGACACGACCCGGAAGTGGTCCTCCGCGTGGCCGCGGTAGTACTCCTGCCGGAACACCTGGCCGGGGCGCGGCGCCGCCGGCATCACGATGCCGGGGAGCGCGCCGTCGACCCCCGCCCGCCACGAGCCCTCCGTGCTCACCACGCGCCCGCGGCGGTCGAGCTCCCGCGTCCTCTCCCCGAAGTACCAGACCCGGCCGGCGCGGTCCTGCGCGTACCAGTCCTCGGTGCGCTCCGCGATGCGGCCGTCGACGCGCAGGGTGTCGTCCACCACGACGCAGCGCACGCCCATCACGACGATCGTGCGGCGCAGCACCCGCACCGTCTCGTGCACGGCCCCGCCGTCCTTCGTCCCCGTGTACACGTGGACGGTGCCGGGCCGTAGCGGCATCCACGGGTTGTCGATGCCCGCCACGAAGTCGGCGGGGCGCACCGGCGGGGTGCCGGCCGCCGCGGCGCCCCCCGCCAACGCGGCGGCCGCGGCACCGGCCGCGGCGAGCGCGACGCGTGTTGCCGTCATCTCCTCCCCCTTCCGTTCGAGTGCAGGACGGGGAGTGAAGCCCCCGCCCCTGAACGGGAGATGAACGTGGCGGCGCGGGCCCCGGCGGCAGCGTTCATGATGCGTTCATCCGGGGGTGTCACACAGGCGGGGCCATGCGTGTGCTGATCGTGGAGGACGGGGTGAAGATGGCGGCGCTCATCCGCCGCGGCCTCGTGGCCGAGGGGCACTGCGCGGACGTCGCCGGGTGCGGCGAGGACGCGGTGTGGATGGCGCAGGCCGTGGCGTACGACGCGATCGTCCTCGACCTCATGCTGCCCGGCATCGACGGCGTCGAGACGTGCCGGCGGCTGCGCGAGGCGGGCGTGTGGACGCCGCTTCTCATGCTCACCGCGCGGCGCGCCACCGGCGACCGGGTCGCCGGCTTGGACGCGGGCGCCGACGACTACCTCACGAAGCCGTTCTCGTTCGCGGAGCTTCTCGCCCGGCTGCGCGCCCTGTCGCGCCGCGGGGCGGGGGAGCGCCCCGCCGTCGTCACGGTCGGGTCCCTGACCCTGGACCCGGCGAGCCGCCGGGTGTGGCGCGGCGACGTGGAGGTGATGCTGTCGCCGAAGGAGTTCGCCGTCCTGGAGGCCCTGATGCGGGCCCCGGGGCGGGTGCTGTCCCGGTTCGACCTTCTGGAGCGCGCCTGGGACATGGGGTACGAGGACCGCTCGAACGTGGTGGAGGTGTTCGTGCGGCGGGTGCGGGAGAAGATCGACCGGCCGTTCGGCACCTCCTCCCTGGAGACGGTGCGCGGCGCCGGGTACCGGCTGCGGGCGGACGGCGGGCCGTGAGCCGCGTCCCGATCCGCCTGCGCCTCACGCTCGCGTTCGCGGTGGCGGTGGCGGTGGTGCTGGCCGCCACCTCGGCGTTCCTGTTCGTGCGCCTCGACCGGGACCTGCAGCGGTCCATCGAGAACGGGCTGCGGTCCCGGGCGCAGGAGCTCTCCGCCGCCCTGCGGGCCCCCGGCGCGCGGCTGAGCGACGCCGACCGTCTGGGCCTGGTGGAGCGGGGGGAGAGCGTCGCGCAGGTCCTCGCCGGGGACGGGGCGGTCGTCGACGGGTCGCGGTCCCTCGGCGGCCGGCCGCTCCTCACCGTGGAGGAGCGGGGCCGGGCGCGGCGCGGCACCGTCGTCGTGGACCGTGCCGCGCTGCCGGGGCTCGACGAGCCCGCGCGTCTCCTCGCGACGCCGATCGACGGGGGGCGCGTGCTGGTGGTGGGCACGACGCTGGCGGACCGCGACGAGGCGCTCGCGGGGTTGCGGCAGGAGCTTCTGATCGGTGGTCCCGCCGCCCTCGTGCTGCTGTCCCTCGCCGGGTACGCGATGGCGGGGGCGGCGTTGCGTCCGGTGGAGGCGATGCGGCGGCGGGCGGCGGCGGTGTCGGCGGCGACGCCGGGGGCGCGGCTGCCGGTGCCGCCCGCCGGGGACGAGATCGCCCGGTTGGGCGTCACCCTGAACGACATGCTCGCCCGGCTGGAGGCGGCGTTGGCGCGGGAGCGGCGCCTGGTGGCGGACGCGGGTCACGAGCTGCGCACCCCCCTGTCGCTCCTGAAGGCGGAGCTGGAGCTGACCCTCGCGTACGGCGGGTCGGCGGAGGAGCTGGAGGCGTCCCTGCGCTCCGCGATGCAGGAGGCGGACCGCCTGGCGCAGCTCGCCGACAACCTCCTGCTCCTCGCCCAGGCCGACGGCGCCGCCGCGCCGGACGCGGCCGCCCGGGTGGACGTCGCCGAGGTGTGCGCCACCGTCGCCCGGCGGTTCGCGCCGCACGTCACGGGTGGGGACCGGTCGATCACGGTGGACGCCCCGGACCGCCTCGTGGCGCACGGCGACCACCTGCGGCTGGAGCAGGCGGTGGCGAACCTGGTGGACAACGCGGTGCGCCACGGCGGCGGCGCGATCCGCGTCGCCGCGCGCCGGGTGGACGGGCGGGTGGAGGTGCACGTGCTGGACGAGGGGCCGGGCGTGGACCCGGGGTTCGCGCCCCGCGCGTTCGAGCCGTTCAGCCGCGCCGACGGGGCCCGCGACGCGGGCGGGGCGGGGCTGGGCCTCGCGATCGCGCGGTCCGTCGCCCGTGCCTGCGGCGGTGACGCGCACCTCGCCGCACGCCCCGGGGGCGGCGCCGACGTGTGGCTCGACCTTCCCGCGGCGCCCCTGGGCGCGGTGTGACGCTCAGGCGCCTGCGGCCAGGCTCTCTCGTGCACCCGCGGCCGCGGCTGGCGCGTCTCACCCTCCTTCGACTCAGCTCAGCCCATCACCCCCCACGCCGCCAGACCGGCCGCTTGGGGGCGGCGGATCGAGGCAGAGGTGGGAGGGCGTCGGGGGCTCGCCCCGGCTGGGGCCGCAGTCGAGTTGCTGTCCCACGGGAACGTGTCGCGAATCGTCAAACAGGTCGAAGGCACCGCCCCGCGCGACGTCGATGCCACAGGCCGACGTCGTGAAAGGCGACTCGCCAAGCCGGTCAAGACACCGGCGTCGGCGCTTCATCCACACCAGCGCGATTCGCATTGCAATTGGCGAGCGCTGGTTCAAGCACGTCAACGACCGACGTCTGCATCGCGGCGGCGACTTGACCAATGCCCGCTGCGGGTGCAGTGCTCTGATCTGCGGCTGGTCCCGCGGCATGCCAGCGGAAGCGCACACATGATGTCGATGACGGGCTGCCAACGGAGTCGCGCTTGTGCGTTGATACTGCTGTTGGCTCCCGGTAGCGTGTACGTAATGGAGCGAAGCGAACCGGGTACACGCTTGGCGACATCACGGTTTGGACCGAGAATCGCGGCAGGATCGTCGTTACAGTGATGTACAAGCACTAAGCCGCTGCGGAGTGATGGCTAAAGCACCTACCTATCCACGACAGGCGCGCAGGCTCTTGGAGAAGTGCGCGTCATACAGAGCCGGTGTTATCGGCATCGCGGAGCTACATGCGGAGCTTCGGGAGCTGGAGAACGCGGTTGCGGATGTCGAGGAGAAGCCGTTTCGTGACTTCCTCTTCAACGCGGAGGCGGATCTGGACGTAATCAGATTCGTGCATGATGGGGACCCGATGGAGGTGGAGGAACTCGTGCGGGCCATCGAGAACCGTCTTGAGGAGTACCTCGGGCAGGGCGGGCAATAGCAGAGACCCTTCGTCCGATTCGCGCGAGAGCCACCGACCGTTGCTACGGCCCCCCGGGAAGCTGCTTCGTTTGATGGCTCATCGGGTTTGCAGCGGGAAGAGCGGGTTCGGGCCCGCGGCGCCGGCGGGCGGGGCTCGCGCCGGGTGATGCCGCCGGCGTGCGCAAGGCCGCGCCACCGGTGCCTGGCAAGAGGACGGCAAAGCGTGGCCGGCTCTGGCGCAGCCCCAGACCGGATCGGAAGTAGCCGACCCGGTGCATGTACCAGATCGCCTCGGCCGGTTTGCGGGCGATCGTGATCGCCGCCACCTCGGCCCGCGCGCGCGGCCGAGGCGCCTGACGGTGCTGGCGTGGAGGGGTCGCTAGACCGGGTTGTGACAGGCGGTTTGGGCGGCCTCGATGAGCGCCCAGCGCAGGTAGCGGGGGCCGTGCGTGGTGAGCGGGCCGCGCCGGGCGGTCCGGCCCGACTGGTGCACGCGCGGCACCAGGCCGGTGTGGCTCACAAGCTTGGGCGGCGAGGGGAAGCGCGCGATGTCGCCGATCTCGCCGGCGATCGTGTCGCCGAGCAGCCCGCCGATGCCGGGGCAGGTCATGAGGTGCGGGATGTCGCGATGGTCGGCGCCGAGGGCGCGCAGCTCCCGCTCGGCGCGCGCGATGTCCTGGTCGAGCTCGTCGATGGGGCGCAGGCCGGCGAGGAGGGTGCCGCGCCGGGGCTCGGGGAAGTCGACGCGATCGAGGAAGTCCCGGCCGGCGCGGCCGAACAGGTCCGAGACGGGGCGCTGGTGGCCGTGCTGGATCAGGGTGGAGTGGATCCGGTTCTTGAGGGCGGTGCGGTGCCTGGCCAGGTGCAGGCGGAAGCGCGCCCGCTCGCACGCGGCGCGCACCGCCGGGTCGGGCAGCCAGATCTCGGGCACCAGGTCGCGCCGCCCGATCTCGCACAGGACCCAGGCGTCGATCGTGTCGGTGCGGCAGCACCGCGGCGCGAGCGCCTTGGCCCGGGCGGCATCGGCGATCCTGACGTCCCAGCCGGCACGCTCGAGCTCGTCGTGCACGAAGCGGGCGCCGGTCATCGACTCGATCGCGGCGACGACCGACTCGGTGCCGAAGCGGTAGACCAGGCGGGCCAGGCCATCGCCGGCAGGCACGACGGCGTCTGCATCGACCAGCTCGCCGTCGGGCCGACGGGCGTGCCAGTCGAGTCGCTTGCCGCTGAGATCGAGACCGACGTACAACATGGTGGGCCTCCCCTGTCGCTGGCCGCGACAGGCCTCTCAGGGGAGGCCCTCCTTCATGTCAGTCAGTTCAGACGGGGACGGCGGAGGCCGCGGAGGCCTCGCGGATGGCGCGGCGGATCTCCTGCAGCCGCGGTAACGCCGGGTCGAACGCGGCGACGTCCTTCACCTCGCGCACGGCGACGCTCTCGATGACCGTGCTCATGAGGAGCGCCCCGTCGGCGCCGGCGAGCTCGTCGACGCTCATCTCCCGCTCCCGCGTGGGGACGGCGTCACGGGCGAGGCGGCGGGTGATCGAGTCGAGCACCCCGACGGTGAGCGGCGGGAACACGAGGGTGTCGCCCTCCAGCCACGCGAACGACGTGACGGGCCCCTCCAGCACCACGCGGTCGTCAGCCCGGATGAACAGGGCGTCGTCGCAGCCCGCGGCCTTCGCGAGCCGCAACGCCTGCATGTTCGGCGCGTACGACAGGGTCTTGGCGTGCGCCAGGAGCGGCGTGACGCGGTGCGGCACCGGCAGCACCGTGATGCTGTCGCGCTCCGGCGGCAGGGGCTCCTCCCGCCAGATGCGCTGCCCGCCGCGCGTCACCATGAGCCGCACCCCGCAGTCCTCCTGGACGGTGGCGGCGCAGAACTCCGCGAGCTCCCGCCGCAGCACGTCTACGTCGACGTCCAGCCCCACGGTGCGGGCCGACAGGGCGAGCCGGTCCAGATGCGCCTCCGGGGTGCGCGGACGCCGCCCGTACAGCCGCATCCCCTCGAACACGCCGTCGCCGCGGACGAGGCCGTCGTCCAGGAGCGGCCGGGCGTCGTCGCCCGGGGCGACGACCTCCCCGTCGATCATGATCGTCCGTGTCGTGACGCCAGTCGTCATCGCGCCTCCTCCCACGGTACCAATCGGCCCGTCCCGCCCCACCTTAACCGCGCGGGGGCGTCACGCGACCCGCTCCCGCACCCGCGGCGCGGCGGCGGCGGGCGTGTCCCCGACCGTGAACGCGTCGGCGAGGGCCGCGTGGGCGGCGGGGATGCGGACGGGGTCGTCGGCGTGCAGCTCCGCCACCACCTGCCCGGCGGCGACGGTGTCGCCGGCGCGCACCCGCAACGCCACCCCGGCGGCGGCGCTGACGGGATCCTCCTT